>NZ_JAWLDW010000210.1:0-2733 GCF_041686455.1 Rhodohalobacter sp. | reverse complement strand
AACGGTATCCAAATCCGATCCATAAGATACGCCAACACTTACATCAAGCCGAAATTCGGGATCACCGTGTGAGTAGTTGATCACGTTACTGGATACAAATTCAGAGTTAGGAACAATGATAGATACTTTGTTTAGCGTTCGGATTTTAGTTGCCCGGATATTAATTTCAAGAACGTCACCCTCAATTCCCGCAACCCTTACCCGGTCTCCAATACTGATCGGACGTTCAAAAAGTACAATCAGACCGGATATGAAGTTTGATGTGATGTTCTGCAGTCCAAAACCGATACCAACGGATAGAAAACCGAAAATAACGGCAAGGCTACTGAGGTTTATTCCAATAAATTGAAAGGAGATCAACACACCTATGGTAACGATGATGTACTGAGATATCCTTGCAAGGGTGTACCGCAGACCAGACTCAATTTCAAACCGGGTCAAAACCCGACTCAGAAGTATTCCTTTAATGACCCTGCTGGCTATAATAAACGCGATCAGGAAAAGGATGAAGATGATTAAAGTAAGCAGACTTACCTTTGTCTCCTGAAGTGTAAAGAGTGTGGTTGTTAGAAGATCATGCGCAGAGCTGATGATCTCTGTGTAGGATTGCTCAAAGAAATTATCGTCTTCCATAAAACTTGATGGTAAAAATATTTGGATATCGGAATGAATGAAAATATAAAAATAGTATGCTAATGCAGAAGTTATAATTCCTATAAACTTTAGTTTTACAGATAAAAGAGTCGTTTGAATTCTTTATTTTTAAAAATATTTACTAAGATTCACGGGCAGTAACTATCATAACCATAACGGTTTAAAAGATTAAGACTAAAATATCATTCCATTGCACTCCTTTTTTGATCGAGAAAAAACTGTAGCAAAGCCCGGTTTTAGCCGATGGCTCATTCCACCAGCAGCCTTAGCTATTCACCTATCCATCGGACAGGTTTATGCATTCAGCGTTTTCAATCTGCCTTTATCTCAAATAATTGGAGTTACGGAGTCCGCACCGGGCGACTGGAAGCTAACGACAATTGGATGGATTTTTTCCATTGCCATCGTCTTTCTTGGTTTATCAGCGGCAGTGTTTGGCAAATGGCTTGAACGAGTGGGACCTCGAAAAGCGATGTTTGTTGCCGCCCTCTGTTTTAGCGGTGGATTTTTTGTCTCTTCACTTGGCGTTTACCTTCATCAGATCTGGATTGTCTATCTCGGCTACGGTGTGCTGGGTGGAATTGGCTTGGGTATCGGCTATATTTCTCCGGTCTCAACACTCATCAAATGGTTTCCGGATCGGCCGGGAATGGCCACGGGAATGGCTATTATGGGTTTTGGAGGTGGAGCTATGATTGGCTCACCTCTTGCCGTTGCTCTGCTCGACTATTTTTCCACGCCGGTTTCAGTTGGGGTTTCGGAGACGTTTCTGGTGATGGGAGCGGTATACTTTTCCCTCATGATGTTTGGAGTAATTACGGTTCGGATTCCTCCGAAAGATTGGAAACCTGAGGGATATGTCCCTTCAGAAAAATCCAGAAAACTCATTACCGATAATCACGTAAATGCCGACACTGCCCTGAAAACTCCACAGTTCTGGCTGCTATGGGTGATTCTCTGTGTGAATGTGACGGCAGGAATTGGCGTGCTGGGACAAGCTTCCCCGATGATTCAGGAGATGTTTGAGGGAATAATTACCGCTGAGGCTGCTGCCGGTTTTGTAGGGTTATTGAGCCTGTTTAACCTGGTGGGGCGATTTTTCTGGTCATCGCTCTCCGATAAAATTGGTCGCAAGACAGTCTATGCAATCTACTTTGGGCTGGGATTATTGATGTATACTCTCATACCCTCTCTTGGAAGATTGGATACGGCAATCTGGTTTGTGATCGGATTTGGGATCATTATGAGCATGTATGGAGGCGGGTTCTCAACGATTCCCGCATATCTCAGGGATTTGTTCGGGACTTACCAGGTAGGGGCAATACACGGTCGTTTATTAACGGCATGGTCAACAGCGGGAATTTTGGGCCCCGTTCTGGTGAACTACATTCGTGAAATTCAGATCAACGCCGGAGTAGATAAGGCAGAGGCATATACTGTCACCATGTACATTATGGCCGGACTGCTTCTAATTGGGCTAGTATGCAACTACCTGGTGAAAGAGGTAGATCCGAAGTATCACATGTTTAAAAAGACAGATGAGGAGTGAGCATGAAAGAGAGATCACAACAAGAAGTTGAAGAAACGCCGGTGATGAAGATTACCTTAGCCTGGTTGTTCGTGAGTATTCCCCTGATGTGGGGAATTTATCAGGTGGTCTTAAAATCGTTACCCCTTTTTACCGGCTCGTAGGAATCACGGATTAGCAATAGCCGGACTAATAAGTGAAGATTATAACCCGAAAGAAGTAATGCATATTATTGAATCCTTTCAGGATTCTGAGTGGCTTTGCTCGCCGTTACCCCGACTTGCAGTCGGGTCTAATTAGATTAGATCGCCATAGGCGATCGGATTTAGCCGGAGTAACCAATAAAAAGAGTTCAGCTTTAAATTTATTACAAGCATACTTTATTCTACTTAGCACCCAATCTAAGTGAGGTGCACAATATCAAATTTCTTCGTGATACTTAGGGGCTTCGAGCCTTTTATAAAAAAGAAAGTCAAGGATATACCTCTCCCGTGACGATTTTAACTCATTTTTGAGTTTTACGTCGCCCTGATCTATGGCAAATTCGTGGT
>NZ_JAWLDW010000209.1:0-2751 GCF_041686455.1 Rhodohalobacter sp. | reverse complement strand
AGTGCAGAGCGCAGATCGATGGAGAGAAAATCGCCGGTCATGCCCTGGTCGAGTGCCTGGATAGCTCGCTGCATATTTTCGCGGGCTTTCTGCAGGGCGTCTCGATGGCGCGAGGAGGTTACCAGCAGGCTGGAAGTGTCGTAGTCTTTATTCTCTAGCGCCCGCTGTTTCATCAGTTTTTTGAGATCCTCAATGTTCTTCTCTTCCAACGCGGAGATTTTCAGATCGTAATCGATTCGTTCTTCCTGAGAGGTGTTTTCCAGGTCGAGCTTGGTGCCAATCAATAGAAAAGGAGTCGCGGCAGCTCTCTTTTGAAATCCGGCAATCTCTTCACGCTCTTCCGAATCGAGCGGGAGTGAAAGATCTTTCAGGTAGACCACAAGGTCGGCCTGCTCAAATGCTTTTTGCGAACGTTTTACACCTTCAGCTTCAATTACATCTTCTGTCTTACGAAGTCCGGCCGTATCAATTAGTTTAAACAGAATTCCTTCGTAGCTCCAGTCCGCATCGATGGTATCGCGTGTGGTACCGGCAATTTCAGTCACAATCGCCCGGTCGCTTCCAACCAATGTATTCAGCAGGGTTGATTTTCCGGCATTGGGCCGGCCGATAAAAACAGTTCTTACGCCATCTTTCACAAGCCGGCCGGTTTCGTAGGTATCGAGAAGCCGGCCGATCTCTTCATTCACATCCACAAGCAGTTTCCGAAGCTGCTCCTTGTTGGCAAACTCCACATCCTCCTCGATAAAATCGAGCTCCAATTCCACCATGGCCGTAGCGTCAATGATCTGTTGACGAAACTCCTTGATATGCTTGCCCAAGCGTCCTTCAAGCTGCTGATGGGCAGCATCCACCGCCTTGATGCTCTTGGCGTGAATCAGATCGGCTACCGCTTCAGCCTGATCCAGATCCAGTTTGCCGTTTAGAAATGCCCGTTGGGTAAATTCACCTGGCTCGGCGGAACGAACACCCTGTTCTAAAATGGTTTCCAAAACGGATTGTGTCACCAGCACTCCGCCATGACAGGAAATTTCAACCGTATCTTCGCCCGTGTAAGATTTTGGAGATCGGAAGATTGTGGCCAAAACTTCATCCACAACCCGGCCATCCTTTTTGATGATCTTGCCAAAGTGAACCGTATGGGAATCTGCATTCGTGAGATCCTTTCCTTTGAAGCAGTTCTGAACCTTCTCAAACGCTCCTCTGCCTGATACACGAATCACGGCAATTCCTCCTTCACCTACAGGAGTTGCGATGGCGGCGATGGGTGGTTGTTGGTTGATTTCAGACAAGAAGTTTTAAACCGTTAGAGTTATTCAAAATTTGTTGGGTGAAAGTTATCGATCAATAACATCAATGTCTTCATTTGTTTTCAATGGAAATGGTTCAGCCTCGTGTACAATTTTCCAATTATCTTTCAGAAACCATATCAGCCACCCAAAAGACCCTACAAAAAGGAGTACTCCGATCCATATGTTTTCTAAATACGGATCAATTGTTTCCCAAGCATCTACATTGAAGGATTCATCAAAAAAGATCAAAAGCATGACTGCTCCATTGTTGGCTGCGTGTACTAAGAAGGGAAGCAGAAGAGAGCGGGTTCGCAAATAAAGAACACTAAGCACAACTCCGAAAATAAACGCTCCAATAATATCCATATGAAGCACACCAAATAAAAAAGAGGAGAGAATAACAGCACTCTTAAACCCATATTTTGCGCCGAATCTCTCAACCATAATACCTCTGAAAATAATTTCCTCAACCACCGGCGCAAAAACGGCCACTACAAAAAAGATTAAGCCATATTGTAATAATGATGTGTCAGGTCCAATATCAAACAATTCAGCGCTGTTTAGCCAATCAAAATACCATTCAGCTAACTCCGGACTGATTGTGTTAAACACTAATATGGTGACCCAAATCACGCCAAACGTCATGATAATTAAAGGCACAAAAAACCAGACTTGCCTCAGATCGGCCAGCGCTCCATCAAAAATTGCGACACTGGAAAGGTCATATTTTTTTATGAAATACAGATAGATCAGAAAAGGGACAACGTATAAAACATAAAAGGTCAAAATTTCAGCATTGGGACCAGACAATATATTGTACCCAATCGCAATAAAAATTGTACTCAAAAACAGAAACAGGAGTGTTACAATGGCTGCTTTTTTGATCCGAATTCTGCTGAAGCGCTCTCTTACATCTCTTTTTTGATCTGATTGCATGAACATCATCATTATTTTCAGGTGACATAAAAACAATAGGTTAATTGTATAAAAACATCAAATTTACTCAGAAAGATTCACTTCTTATCCAACCGTATGTTAAGCAGACAACCATCAGCGTACCTCGGTTGATTGGAGTCTATTGTGTACTCTCTCGTTCCTTATTTTAATTGATGTAAACCGTTAGAAATTTGATACATCTGAGATATGTCTTTAAAATTTTTTTATTCTCAGGCTAAATAATATCAAGAACGTAAAGGAGAAAGAGATGGATCTATTCGTGGATATACTGTTATTAACATCCATTGCCTTATTCATCGTTGGCTTTTCGGGCTTCTTTATCAAATCGATTCAAATCAATGAAAAAGTCCGGTACTATTTCATAGCGTCAATTTTAATGTTCAGCCTCTCGCTGGCCATTGGCTGGGAGTCGGCTGTAACTGCATTTAATGAGGGATACGAGGCCGGCATGCAAGACTGCTGTGAGGAAAATGTAACAGCTGATGATTCTATGGAAGTTGAT
>NZ_JAWLDW010000208.1:0-2757 GCF_041686455.1 Rhodohalobacter sp. | reverse complement strand
CTGTCATGTCGAGCGGAGGCCTGTTTTTCAGGCCGAAGTCGAGACATCTCCTTTACTCCTTCTCACAACACCAAATGGGGCCCTCGAGCAACCAACGTTCAACTGGGCAGGCGACCCGTTACACAAGGTTTCGACCGGAGGTTTCAGGCAGCGGAGCTGTCCTTTGTTGTTGTTTGTGGAGCAGGATTCCGGACGAGGAACTGTTCTCCGAGACGATGGAAATTGGAGGTAACCTTATCGATCAGATACAAAAGTCTCATGACTAGTTTTGTTAAGTGCTATACATTAGA
This sequence comes from Rhodohalobacter sp., assembly GCF_041686455.1. Taxonomy (NCBI): domain Bacteria; kingdom Pseudomonadati; phylum Balneolota; class Balneolia; order Balneolales; family Balneolaceae; genus Rhodohalobacter; species Rhodohalobacter sp. The sequence goes on along the minus strand of NZ_JAWLDW010000208.1, from coordinate 2,467 downwards.
TGAGCTATGATTTTTTGTATAACATTTTCAATATACGAGGAATATTCTATCCGGATCAAATCTACTTCAGAATGGTTTGTTAATCTATAAGTAATCTAAGGTAATAGAAGGTTATTGTCATTTCAATGACTGTTTTTATCTGTCATCTGTACTCTAGAATGGAAAGCTACAAAACAGATGATCTACTATTCTGGTGCAATTCCAACCGGTGTTACTCATCTCAAGCTTCTTTCTCATCTTCTTTGCGGGACTCTAAAGATGTGAAATAGACGTAGATCAGCTGCGATAGAATACCGGTGATCAGGGCCACTGCCGCGATCCATCCGCTGTATTGAGGATCGGCCGACAGGGAAATCCGGAGAATCACCGTACTGCTGACAAACCCCGCATTGCGAAGCAGTCTCGAGTAGGTCTGGCTGAACATGAACGACGCGATAAAGATGAAAACATCGCTGAAGATCATGATCGTGTAGAACTCGATGAAAAAGATCACGCTCAGGTCCAGCGTAAACTCCTCATCAAACACCAGCAGCCGGTACACTTCCTCCCCGAAATTCCATACAGAGACTGCGGTGAGAAGGATAAAAATAAACAGCAGAGTTACCGATACCCTCTCCTTCAGGTTTACAAACCGCTGAATCTGCTCTTCGCTGAGAAAGCTCATGCTTTTCCGCTTCAGGCTGATGTGATGAAACACGCCCACCAGGAAAAAGAGAAGCAGTCCGCTGCCCAAATCGGAGGCCAGCTGCAATATCACATCCATCTGCTCGGCCAGCTGGTCGAAATCATCAAACAGCGAGATATCCTTGAACACGTTGCGGATGACAATCAGCGAGATAATTTCATACTGCTTTTGCACCGAGTTGGTAAAGGAGAGCGGCAGGGCTAGGATCAGCAGGTACACCTCGTAGACCAGGATGATGCTGAATGGCGTGTAGAGTGCCGAGAGGTAGTTGGAGCTGAGCGGTTGAAGGATGGCGATATCTGGGAAGGTATTGCGCAGGGCGATCAGCCCGAGATGGGCAAAGAAGAGGATAAAGGAGAGGTACACGGTCCACTGTTCCGCTTTCTCTTTCACCCGGCTACTGCCCAATAGTTGATACAGCTTCGTATGATTTACCATGGCATTTGAACAGCAACACACCCCCATTCATTCCGGGAGTGGCCGCACTTGAGCCCTTAGAAATACAGAACGCTCGTCTGCCAAATTCCCCTCGTCCGGAGCTTTGCTGCATAAAGATCTTAAACTCATTTCGAACGGGACCGCCTCAATAAAACCAAATATTTCAAATAACTCTCTCTATTCGGCGGATTATTGGTGGTTACCACTTAATCCATCAATAAATTGATGGGCTATGATCTGTTTCATGGCTACGCCATTTATTCATTGAGTTAGCCATTATTCGCAAATCGGTCGTTTGCCGTTCTGTCAATCGCAGTTCAAATCCCCACCTGCATTTCACAACACACTTCACAAATCGAAATTCGATATTCGTCATTCAAAAACTTTTTCCTCGTCTCATTGCTCCACTTCATGATAACACTCCCGACTGAATACATCGAAACAGGCTCGGTTTTAACCCAGGGATAACAGATCCGCACATCCCCCGCCGAACAGAGTGCGTGGTTTGGAGTGCAAATCAGAATTGAGGAAGTGTTTTAAAATCTCATTTTCAAACACATCTCCTGTTCATTTTGTATTGATCCGCCGATAGTCGGACAGGTACAAAACGAACCAAAAAATCAAGGCCTGTTAAACCTTTATTCCAATTTCAGAGTCTGTTGGGGGCTGGTGAGTTTTTCTTTTCGCCTCCCGTCTTCTCACTTTTCTCCGCTGATTTCTCAAGGCCGGTTTTAATCTACTTATCAAAAAAATGAACAACCTCATAGAGGTGAAACACCAATAGCCCTCCCGACCAAATACGTCGGGACAGGCTGGGTTTTAACCCGGGGTAAACAAAGACACACATCTCCCTCGCCGAACAGAGAGCTTGGTTTGGAGTGCAAATCAGAATTGAGGAGGTTGTGATCTGAATGGCTTTACCAATATAACATCCTATCCAAAATCGATTCTGGTAATGAATGCAAATGTAGCGCAGCTTCCTGACATCATGTCCGCAGAGCAGGGTTCGGACGAGGGAGATCGGAGGCAACATCGTCAATCAGATACAACAATTCCTCGAAGTAGTTTTTTGGAGTGTTATTCATTAGGTGGGCTTTGATTTTTGAATAACAATTATAATATACGACGAATACCCTATCTGCATCAAATCTGATTGACAATGTGTGCCTGATATATGGGTAATATTTAATCATAGTTGATAAAAGTTGTTTGATAGTAATTTAATAGGTAGTGATTTCAACGAATAAAACAGTTTCTCTTAAAAAATGTACCCCGCCAAAAGTATTGCAGCGTTTTTCCCGATCGTAGCCGGTCACGGGAAGATCTCTCCATGCACTCTCCGCC
>NZ_JAWLDW010000207.1:0-2788 GCF_041686455.1 Rhodohalobacter sp. | reverse complement strand
CTTAAACAGAAAGATGAGAGGCGCTGCTATGATCAAAAGCACGCCAACTATCCGGGTATCGGAACCGTTTTGTACGGTAAAGGTGTCTGTTTTATGCATCGCATCCAGTACACGCTTCAATACGGTAAAGCCATAGAGACCCAAACCAACGATTCCAATTTGTACAATCCACAAAAGTGAACCCGCAAACAGATCCGCATGCAGAGGTGCAAAACTCATCTCCAGCCCTCCGGCAGAAGTTAACACCGCCTGCTCGTCGGCTAATACCTCTTTTAGATGATCCACTAAAAACGATGAGTCGATATAGACATTGAACATGGCGCCAACCTCCCCTCCCGAGTAGAGAAAAATCCCAAACAGTAAACATTGTACAACTACTGAAACTAACAGTATCGCCCAGATCATTTGAGCTATAAAACGCAGAAAAGAGATGATGGACCAGCTTCCAAAAATTTTCATATCGTGAGCTCCTGTTCTTTTTGGAGTTTTACGCTGTGATCAAAACTCCATGCTATAACCAGTATCACTAATCCGAAAAACAGCATCATCAGGGGTAGACTAAACCCGGAGCTAACCTCCGAAGCATTGTCAAATTTCAGATCAACAAAGAAATCTTGCCTAATAAATGTACTCAGGAGCCACATTAATAATGGAGCAGCAATTGACATCCATGCGGTGATTTTCAGGTAGAATGCATTGTTTCGAGTGAAGAAGTCCGGTGTAAGAAGGCCTGTAATAAATTTTCGCAAATACCAGATAAAAACCATTCCATATAGTAACACAAACAGTAAACTCAGCGCATTTGATCTAACGTAGTTCACAAACACCGCTTTTTCGAGAGACACTGCCGGCACGGCATATCGAATAGGAAAATCATCGGTTGACTCTGTAACTATTGTACTATTTTGGATCAACCCAAAATATCTGCTTTCTGAAGAGCTAAGATCGCGATTGATTTTACTTGCTTTCATTGTCAGTGAGTCAGAAAATGAGACCCTGTATACATTATCTGTGGATGTGAAATAAAAATTCTCTTCGTCAATGTTATTTACTCGATCGATTATTCGCTCAAATATGTAATTATCTCCTAAAAAACTTTGAGATACCCGGTAGTTCATATTTGTAACACCTTCCAAATCGATATTCGGAGCAATCAATGATGGTAGCTTTATAGTGTAATAGACCCCAAAAAGGAACGATAGAGCCAAAATGATTAAAACCAGATTGCAACTCCACACAACAATTTTTACGGTAAAAGATGATTTCATAACATCCCTTTTAGTTTTTAGTTCATTCCTAATTACGATAATTATTTATTGATAAACAATAATTTTTTGTCTTTTAAAGAAATTCCTAACGAATACATACCTCATAGTTATCAGATGAATATTCCAGGTAAGTAGGTAAATATATCCCAACCACTCGTGGCACGACTTAAAGGCGTGCCACGAGTACACAAGCATGATTTCCAGGCAGTGTCTCAAACAAAAAACCGGCAGACTCTTTCGAATCTGCCGGCTCTTAAATTGTAGATTAAAAATCTAAGCTTAACTCGCACCTGGCCTCTTACATCTCGCCATTCACATCATTCCGCCCCACCCATCAGTGGCTCGTTAATGGCACGGATACTGGAATTTGGCAATCCTTCCGGGTAGTGTGTTTTACTATGGTCAAGTGCCTCAATCACCATTTTTATATGAAGCTCTTTAGAGTTTTCGTAGAAGCTCTGAGCCGCACCGGAGAGCTTCGGTTTACCGTGAAGCGGTTTATCGCTCACACAGAGAAGCGTAGCAAACGGCACGCGATAGCGATACCCGTTGGTTGCCACCGTGGCCGACTCCATATCCACCGCCAGACTCCGGCTGATATGAATCTGCTCTACAGCTCGTTTTTTGATAAACTCCCAATTCCGGTTAGCCGTTGTATAAACGGTTCCAAGCCGATACTCTCTTTCATATTTATCCATCACCTCTTTCATGTATACATTCAAAAGATGATTTGGCGTAATCGGGATGTTGAGCGGCAATATATCATCCAGCACCTTGTCTTCGCGCATGAAACCCGTCGCCAATACAAAATCACCGATCTCCTGGTGGTTTCGGAGTCCTCCGCAGTGACCTACCATTACCATTGCATCCGGACGAAGCACAGCCACGTGATCAGAAATCGTTTTGGCGTTGGATGGCCCCACTCCCATGTTGATCAGCGTCACACCTTTATTATCGGGAAGTTTATGGTGATAGGCCGGCATCTGAACAGATCGGTCCGGTTTCACGCAATCGGGATACAGGGCGTTAAAAACCTCCACATGCATGTCGTAGTTGGTAAAAAGTATATAGCGCTGAAAATCCTGAGGTTTTGTACCGGTGTAGTGTTCCAGTCTGTTCAGGGAAATATCAATCCGTTCCGGTGTGAACAGAAAGAGTTTCTTCTGTGTGATATCCCACTCATCTTCGTCGGCATTATCAAACAGATTTGGGTCGATCATTTCAACCCGCGGCCGTGAAGGGAACACTTTTACATCCGCACCTTTTTGCATCAGTTTTTTCATCTCACGGGTCAAATACCAGCGGTAGGCATGCGGAAGAGCCATTTCTCCCGTTATGATAGGGTTATGCTCCGACCAAGATCGCTTGATCATCAGCTTCGGATAGTCTCCCTCATCATAGATTTTCTCCATCAAGTCGCAGGCTTTATTTGCCAGCTCATCTATTTGCTTTTCGTTGCTGATTAAGTCTTTCGTAATTTCTAGTCGTTTATCCATAAAAAATTTACTGATGAGTAATTC
>NZ_JAWLDW010000083.1:0-12258 GCF_041686455.1 Rhodohalobacter sp. | reverse complement strand
GTGAACGACTTTTTAATCTAACAAACCTCCCCAAACAAACAAGTCCGTTTGCAATTTTTGACACACATTCAGACCTGTCTACCATCGAAAAGAGGTCTGGATATTGTCCAATGGATAATTTAACGGGCGGTATACTCTAATAATGATAAAAACTTCATTTCATTTTATTCGTGAAATAAAAAATTTGAAATTGCTTAAAATTTTCTGAAACAAGACCAATTTTGTACATTAAAATATGGAAACAGTAAAAGTAGATATATTAAATCCTAAAGCCAGAAAACTGCTTAAAGACTTGGCTGATTTAGACCTGATCGCTATTCGTAAATCAACAAAGAGTGAATTTTCTGAAGTTTTGAAAAAAATCCGATCCAAATCTGAAACTGTACCAAGTCCTGAAGAGATCGCCACCGAAGTAGAAATTGTCCGCTCCAGACGTACAAGCAAATAAGAATGCGTCTCATTCTCGATACCAATCTATGGATCAGCTTTCTGATAAGCAGTAAATATGAGAAACTCGACGAATTACTTTTTACTCAGAAAAGTAAACTTCTATTCAGCCAGGAACTTCTCGAGGAATTTGTAGCTGTTGCTAAACGCCCAAAACTCAGAAAATATATTTCAAGGGATGAATTGGAAGATCTCCTGGAAACGATTGATGAAGTTGCTGAATTTGTGAATGTGACTTCTGAGATATCAGAATGCCGGGATCCAAAAGATAACTTTTTACTTTCGCTGGCAGTTGATGCCAAAGCTGACTACTTGTTGACAGGAGACAAAGATTTGTTGGTGTTGAAAAAAATTGGGAATACGGAAATCAGAACCATTTCCGAATTCTTAAATATGGTTGACTCCTGAAATTTTCTCTGAATCCGGTATCATTTCATCTCGATTAACGGTTTTTGGCTTGTGCTGTCGGGCGATCAGTTTTAGACTTAACTTGTAAACCTGAGCCGGTCTGCACGAAGCAATTGTTATGATTACTTTATTAGTATTCATTCCCAAGAAACCTGAAGTTTTCTAAGTGCTGGCTGCTCACTAGTCTCAATAACATATAAATACTCCTTTTTATCTATCCATACCAAATCATTCTTTGGGGGAAAAGCCAATCTCGAAATAACGTATCTCAATTCTCATATCCCAAATCTCACGACTCATATCTCAAATCTAAACCCTACTCCACAGCATCCACATCCACATTGATTCGCACCGCGCCGGCCCCTTTCGGCTTGATGGCATCATACTTTGCAAATATGGTATTCAGCAGCTTCTCAATGGCACGCCCGTTATATTTTCGATCCAGTTTGATGTTCGCTTCCCATTGATACTTTCCACTCATCCACTCAATAACCGAAGGCGATGGTCCCATCACAGGATTTTCGCCAACCACCATCCGCATCGCATCACAAAATTTGTCCGCCACTGTCTGAACCTTGCTCCATGACTGGCTCTTAAACTGAAACACGATCATCCTTGAATAGGGCGGAAACATCAGCATTTCGCGCTGGTGAAGCTCATATCGAGCAAAGGTTTTAAAATCGTGGGTTCGGGCACACTTAATGGCCGGATGATCCGGTTTCCAGGTCTGAACATAAACTACCCCCGGCTTCTCCGCTCGCCCGGCACGACCCGCTACCTGGCTCAGCAGCTGATACATTCGCTCCCCGGCACGGAAGGATGGAAACGCCAGCTCCGTGTCGGCATTGACCACACCTACAACCGTCACATTTGGAAAATCAAGGCCTTTGGCCACAATCTGTGTCCCGATTAAAATATCGGCGTTACCCGATAAAAACTGGTCATAAATCTTCTGATGTCCATGCTTGCCGGAGGTGGTATCCATATCCATTCGCAGCAACCGGGCATCCGGATAAAGCTCCTGAACCTGCTCCTCCACCTGCTGGGTTCCGCTTCCTTTTGTCTTCAAATTAGTTGAACCGCACAATTCACAGCGACTGTCTGCACGACGGGAGTAACCGCTGTAGTGATCGAGCAGAATGTTCTTTCTTTTATGATAGGTCAGGCTCGTCGAACTCTCCGGACTTTCGGGAATGTGTCCGCAATCTTCACACTGCATAAATGAAGCAAATCCCCTCCGGTTGTAGAGAAATATGACCTGTTCATTTCGGTCAAGTGCTTTTTTTGTCTCTTCATAAAGCTCCACCGTCAGCGGTCCGCGCATGGCCGATTTGTACTCCTTCATATCCAGAATACTCACTTCGGGCATGGTCCCGGTCGGACGGATGGGAAGGTGCAGCAACGTGTGTTTCTTCTCCTTGACGGCTTGAACCGAAACCATTCCCGGCGTGGCCGATCCCAGAATAGTCACCGCTCCCTCCATGTGAGCACGCATAATGGCCACATCCCGAGCGTGATATCGCGGTGCAGGATCAAACTGTTTGTAGGAGTTGTCGTGCTCTTCGTCCACCACAATGAGGCCCAGATTTTCGACGGGTGCAAAAACCGCCGAGCGCGGGCCAATCGCAATTCGTTTTTCTCCCGACTTTAAACTCTGCCACGCTTCATACTTCTCCCGCTCGTTCAGACGGCTGTGGAGTACAGCAATCTGATCTCCAAAAATCTGGTAAAAACGTTTGACGGTTTGAGGAGTGAGCGCAATTTCCGGCACCAGTACAAGCCCGCCTCTACCCTGATCCAAGGTGTGTTTCAGCACATGAATATAAACTTCTGTTTTTCCCGAGCCGGTGACTCCGAAGAGCAGAAAACTTTTAAAAGTCTCTGCGTCGAGCGCATCACGAATCTGTTCAAACGCATCCTCCTGCTGATCCAACAGCTTGTTCAGTTCATCCGGCTCAAACACTCCCTTGTAGATCTCCTCACCCTTTACCGGCAGATCTACCGATTCAATCCATCCCTCCTTTTCAATGCGATTCAGTGAGTAATTCGTAAACAGCTCGTCCATCTCCTGCAGCTCACTGTTTGGCGTTGGCAAGTCGAGTGTGGTCAGTTTCTGAAACGCTTGCACCCATTTGGTCTCCCGCTCATTTTCCGTCAGCCCCTCCAGAACAGAATCTGGATCAGCCCCCTCTTTAATCTGCCAATGTTTAATCTTCTTGAAATCCACTTTTTGTCGCGGCTCTTCCCAGATCGTTATCCATCCGTGCTGAAGCGCCTTTTTAAAAAACGTTTTCCCTTTGCTGTCCCGCCACCGCTTTTCGGCCTCTTTCAGGTTGATGGATTTCTCTTCAATCTCCTCTAATATCGCGCGCTCTTCCTCCGTGATTGCACCCTTGAACCCTTTTTTAACATTAAGTTTTTTCTCCGATGAAAAGTTGAGCCCAACCGGAAGAGCGGCCTGAATTGCTTCTCCCCAGCTGCAGTAGTAGAACCGATGAATCCACTCGGTGAGGTTAAGCACGGTTTCATTCATGATCGGTTCCGAATCCAGAATCCGCTCGATCGGACGAGTATCAAAATCCGGATTAATATCGTGCACCCGAACCACCATGCCGATGGCAAATTCATTGCGCAGTGGCACCCAAACCCTCATGCCGGGTTTGATAGAATCATCCCGTGTTTCGTAGGTAAAAACCTGCCGTACGGCTGTGGGAAAAGCTATGTCTGCAAACTGTTTTTTCATTCGATTCACAAACTATTGATTTCAGCTGTAAAGATTGATAGAAATTTTTTGCCATCCCCATCAGACCGCTCCCCGCGGTCAGATGGGTAATTGGATATCGTACGTTTACATCACCTCTCAAATGAACCAAACATCAACTTTTGCTGCACATCATATCCAGCCCGGATTGAGCGGCAGATTTGTACAAAAACCGATCAACATAACCATCATCGGCGCGCAGGAGGTGCGCTACCCAATCCTCCAAACCAATGAGTACTTGACCGTACTGCTCCATCTGGAGCAAAGTAAGCTCTCAACTTCTGTGTGCTTACAAATATTATGCATCTACCGATGCATGGGTGATTCTTCCAAATAACCGACCAGTCAATCAAATCTGCAGTTAATGTATCATACAAATAATCCCCATCAGACCGCTCCCCGCGGTCAGATGGGTAGCGAACGCTAAATGCAGTCAGACTACTGCATAATAACCGGCCCTTGAAAAATCAGAATCAGAATTATTCTTTTTGCAGTCGATAGCTTCGGCCCAGATTACGAAGTACGCTGCGGTTCCCACTCAAAAATTCACGAATTGTCTGTGTCGGTATGCTATGAGTCAGTCCGTAGTTCAGTGTTGAAATCTCACTAGCCATAATATCTCCGCCATATTGCTGGTAAGGCAAATCAAAATCGATCTGATCAGTTTCGGGAACAAGAAAATAGTCGCGATTGACAACGCCTGCATTAGCCATTCCAACCCAGTCAAAAGACCTGAAATTATCTTTTGATGCAATAATGATCCCTCCGCTAATACCCCGATTAAATAGCGCATCTGTTAAAAATCCACCGCTTTCGTTCCGGTTGTCAAGAGTTACAATTCCTCGCGTAACGGTTTGATATCCCCGTGGATATCCCATCACATACACCACGCTGCTGGATTTAAGATTTTCAGAATATCCCATTTCCATATCAATGGGTATCAAATCATCTGCCACCTCATCAAAATTATTTAAATCGACACTGATAAGGGCCAGGTCATTTACCCGGTCCTCCTCCACTAAAGAGTATAGCGCCACCGTGTTTTCAGTAAGTGCCATATTAACCTGATTCTGTTTTACAGCAACTGTTCGGACATAAGTGTTTGGTTCAATATTCTCTCCAGACCAGTAACTATAGACCCGATCCGGAAACTCAACGGTGTGGGCGCATGTAAGCATGTACGCTCGGTTGCTTGTTTTACCAACAATAATTGCGGTTCCTGCAGTACTTTCTTCAATAGCTGTTTGATTGATTGATATCTCGGATGGATTAAGAGTATCGGCTTCTTCAGAAGTAATTTGCATTTGATCATCAACCAGATATACTCTATATCTCGCTGTCGATGTAATTCGAACAAGAGATTGCTGAACCTCCTCAATCTGACCGGAAATATCTGTAATCGGATATCCGGATGTATAGTAAGGATCCGTATCAGGAATGTCGTCAATCGAAACTTGATACGTTTGAGTACATCCGGTAATTACGAAAAGCCCTCCAATAATAACTCCAACCCAATATTCTCGTATCAACAGATCCTCCTGTTTATAAGATTGATAAAAATCTCAGGTATGTTTCCATATATAATATACGATAATGAAAAACATACCTGAGGCCAAGCAATAAATGTAATAATGCGTAGTACTTTTAATGACCAAGCACCTATAAGTATTTTACGCCAGAACCATGATTTTGTTATCGTATCAAAACAAATTCAATGCTTCTTTTTAATATTATTGGCCAGTAAACCATTGATAGCCATTCATTCATTTCTGCTCTACAACTTATATTCAATTCATATTTCTTTATTATCCTGTTACGAATTAAAAGAAAAATAAAGTTCCATGAGATCATTCTATCTTCTGATATTTGTAGTTATTGGCTTGATCATTTCTTCCTGTACAACTTCCCAACAAACTACTCAGCTCTCACCTGAACTTCCGGTTGAAGGGGCATCGGCTCACTGGGTATCTGCAGACCTGCTGATCTGGGATCCCGGTGTGGATGCTGAATCCTACGAACTGAGGTATATTCCTGATGCAGATATTTCCGTACAGCGTTTCGGTTCTCCATCAGGAAAGTCCTTAAAACTTTCAGAAAATGGCTTTTTAACCGCATATCAGGCCGATAAATTCCGTCATATCTCAGACAGACCTGTTTTTTCAGTAAATGGGGAGCGTAGTCAATATCAAGAAGCTCTTAGAGGACAGATTCTTGCCGTAGCGTACGACCTAAACGGCATTCCTGTTAAAGCTACTCGTGTTCAAACTCACGGACTAATTGATGATCTCTACACTTACGATGGTCAACTCGGCCCGATCTACACAGACGATGGAATCACCCTTAAAATCTGGGCTCCAACTGCTCAAAACGTGACTCTCTCTATTTTTGATGATTCGAAAAATGAGATCGACACCGTTGATCCGGAAGAATACCAATCGCAGAATGGAGTTTGGGTATTTGAAGGTTCAGACGAGTGGGACAGAAATTTCTACCGCATTAATGTCACCGTTTTTCATCCTGAGAACAATCAGATCAATACATTTGAGGTAACGGACCCCTATTCGGTCAGCCTCTCAACGGATAGCCGCTACAGCCAGTTTGTGAATCTGAACGATGATGACATCAAACCAACCGGGTGGGATCAGCTAAAAAAGGAGCTTCCACAGGCAACGGATATTACCTTGTACGAAGCACATATGCGTGATTTCAGCATTATTGACAAATCGATCCCTGAGGAGCACCACGGTACGTACATGGCATTTACTCACAATGGAGAAAAAGGTTCAAATCTGTCAGACGCGATGGCTCATCTGAAACGGCTGAGCGAATCAGGATTGACGCACCTGCACCTTCTGCCAATCAACGATATCGCCTCCATCAAAGAGGACAAAAATGAACGTGTGGATCTGATTGATCCTTTCAACCGGATTTGTGAAATCATCGGTACGAATGACCAACTGGCTGAGGATTGCGAAAATTATGGCACCACTCCCATCCGCGAAGTTTTCGAGAGTTTATCGGCGGACGATCCGACAACTCTAGAAATTCAGCGAATCTATCGAAGCCCCGAGCACAGTAATAAATTAGCCGATTACGACGGTTTCAACTGGGGATACGATCCTTTTCATTTCAACACGCCGGAAGGAAGTTTTGCCACGAATCCGGAGGGAGTACAGCGCATTTTGGAAACCCGGGAAATGGTACAGGCACTTGATGAAATTGGTCTGAACATCGTTGTGGATGTAGTTTACAATCACACACACGCTACCGGTTCGTCCCGCTTTTCCGTTCTCGATAAGGTGGTTCCCGACTACTACCACCGACTGGATCCAAATTCCGGTGACGTGGAAACATCCACTTGTTGCTCCAATACAGCAGCAGAGTTTAATATGATGGAGAATCTCATCATTGATTCTGTTTTGCTTTGGGCCAAAGAGTACAAAATCGACTCCTTTAGGTTTGACCTGATGGGACATCACCCGCGTTATGTAATGGAGCGACTAACCGAAGAGCTTGCAAAACTCACACTCGAAGAGGATGGAGTGGATGGCGAAAATATCTATATCTATGGTGAAGGCTGGAATTTCGGTGAAGTTGCCGACAACCGCATTTTTGACCAAGCCACTCAGTTTATGATGGGCGGAACCGGTATCGGAAATTTCAACGACCGCAGCCGTGATGGAATCCGCGGAGGAAATTACACCAACAACCGACGTGATCAGGGTTTTACCAACGGGCGATATCTCTTCCCAAATGAAGATGCCGGAGATCTAGATGAAGAACTTGCTGCTCTTCTGGATCAGGGAGATCGTATCCGTGTTGGCATGACCGGTAACCTTGCCGACTATCCGTACATCAACAGAAACGGAGAAAGTGTGACCGGCGGAAATGAGATGATCGGCTATGCTGAACTGCCACAGGAATCAGTCAACTACATCGACAAACACGACAACGAAACGCTTTGGGATAATACACAGTCCAAATTGCCACACGAACTGGAAATGGACGAACGTATCCGGGTTCACCTGCTCAGTCAAGCTATGATAAACTTTGGCCAGGGAGTTCCATTCCATCAGATGGGAACTGATATCCTGCGCTCCAAGTCGATGGACCGAAACAGCTACGACTCCGGAGACTGGTATAACGCCGTTGATTTTACCCTCGAGACCAGTAACTGGGGTATTGGTCTGCCACCCGGCTGGGATAACTCCGACCTTTGGGATGGACAGCGGGAGTTTCTCTCCAATCCCAATATCAATATTCAAAAAGAGCACATGGAGCTCTCTCATCAGCTTTTCCGTGAGCAGCTGGAGATCCGGTACAGCTCTCCACTATTTCGATTACCTACCGGTGACCAGATTAATCAACGGGTTGCCTTTCACAATACGGGGCCCGATCAAATTCCCGGCATCATTGCGATGAGATATTCTGATGGAGTGTGCGCAGGAAATGATCTCGATCCAAATCTGGACGGAGTACTTATCATCTTCAATAGCAGCTTGGATGAGCAATCGATTGAGCTAAACCTCTCCGGTATGACTCTCCATCCAAGCCAGGTTAACGGGTCTGATGAGATCGTAAAAGAGAGCCGCATTGAAAACGGAATGGTCACGGTACCGGGACTAACCGCTGCCGTTTTTATAAAAGAACAAAATGGCGAGCAGGGAGAGTTTGTGTGTAATCCAATAGAATAGTTGATATTCAGTCCAGATCTGTCAGGTTTCCAAAACCTGACAGGTCTTTTGGTTGAGTTGTCTCTTCTGCCACCAAGACAAAAAGTCTCGAAGATTCACAAAAACACCTCTGCGAAAATCGGCGCTACCATCTGCGAAACTCTGCGAGAAACACAGGCACAGGACGCTGTCAGAACCCGACGGCTCTCGGGATGCTGATAGGTCTTTTCTTACATCCTACAATTTTACATTATTTCCAATATCAATCAGGAGGCTCCGATGGAGCCGTTTACCTATTAGTAGTATACATTCTATAAACAGAAAACTCCTAACGGAGTTGGTTTATATTCGTGTCGAACCTTCAAATCACACCAAATAGCTGAACGAGGTTTTCATTCTTCGGAAAACCCACTCATGGGTTTAACACACGAGCGCGGGATTTATCCCCGCGAAAATCGGCGCTACCATCTGCGAAACTCTGCGAGAAATATAATACCATGTAGGCTATACCAGACGCTTACAGGTCCTATGGACGCTGTCAGGTCTTTTTTGTTAATATTATCCGTCTGACCGGAAAAGCAACGGTCTGACGGAGTGTGTTTTAGAACGATTCAATCTTCAATCAGGTTTTTAATATTGAATTCAATATCAATCAAAAACAAGGAGAAAAAATGGGAGCAAAGAAGATTTTAATGATCGTTGGCGATTATGGTGAAGACCTGGAAATTATGGTGCCGTTTCAGGCTCTGCAGATGGTTGGACATACTGTTCACGCCGTTTGCCCGAATAAAAAGAAAGGGGATACCTGTCCTACTGCCGTTCACGACTTTGTGGGAGATCAAACCTATAAAGAGTTAACCGGACACAATTTTACCCTGAACTACTCTTTTGATGATGTAAAAGTTGAAAAGTATGATGCGTTGGTTCTTCCCGGTGGTCGTGGTCCGGAATACCTGCGCCTGGATAACAATGTGATAGAGATGGTTCGTCATTTTGTAGAAGAGGATAAGCCGATCGCTGCGATCTGCCACGGACTGCAAATACTGGCAGCCGTTGGTGGAATTGAAGGGAAAACATTGACCGCTTATCCCGCATGCGGTCCTGAAATGAAACTGGCCGGAGCTGATTATAAAGATGTAGAGCCAACGGAAGTTGTCCGGGACGGTAACCTGGTAACTACCCCCGCATGGCCAGGACATCAAAAATGGCTTGCAGAATTCCTGGATGTACTTGGAACAAAAATTTCACACAATTAATATTCTACATCCTCGTGGCACGTATCCAAGCCGTGCCACGAGTTATTTTAATAACAAATTTATGTTGGCACATCCCTCCTGCCACAAAGTCTCCAAGACTCGAAGTTTCACAAAGATATCTCCGCGGAAATCTGCGGATCCATCTGCGTAACTCTGCGAGAAACAAAAATCCTGACGCTGACAGATCCTGTAGGTGCTGTCAGGTCAACTTTTTCTCTTAAATCCGACTGACCAATACTCGAACAGTCTGACAAAGACTCATTAATTACTTCTCCTCTCTCTTCGGCATCTCTCGCTGCAGTACTTTACCTCATCCCAATTCTTCTCCCACTTTTTCCGCCAGCTAAACGGCCGTTTACAAACCGGACAGATTTTTTCGGGAAAATGAGGTTTTTTGTGGGTCATGTCGGGTAGCAATTACTGACTCGTGTTGTCGTTAAAATACGCGCTGATTGCATATTGCTGTTGAACCGGTTCGCCATTTAAAATTGCAGGTTCCCATCTCTCCATGTCTTCTATGATTTTTTCATACATAGATGTAATGGCTTCATGCGGGCTCATCAATGTTTCGACCTGTCCCGCAACTCCCTCAGTGTTAACCACATAAGTCATCACCAGCCGGCCGTTATATCCTTCAATCCTGGCCTCTTCAGGAATTATTTTATTCATTTGAATATGAGATTGAAGTGCCTCATTACCACCGGGATATTTTGCCCACTCATCCGGTTGAGGAAACTCTTCAGAGACCAGTTGATTAGGCATGGGTACTTCGGCATAACTTGCAGATGAACTGCTTACCTGATTACCGGTCGTTGAACAGCTTAACCCCATAATTACAAAGAATGAAAAAAGGATCGTGAAAAAATATTTACGCATAGTGCCCTCTATAATTAAAAGATCACAAAGCGTAAATAAATCATAGTTTTCGGTCAACCCTAATTATTTCAAAAACCCTTTTCTTACCAGTAATTCGGCATTAAGCACTGCACCACCGGCAGCCCCGCGAACCGTATTATGCGCCATGGCAATATAGCTTACATCCATCACTTGAGCCTTACGAATTCGTCCAATTGCGGTCTGCATTCCACCTTCACTGTCTGCATGCAAACGAGGCTGAGGATATCTCGGATCATCAAATACTTTTAGTGGGAATTTTGGAGTTGATGGCAGGTCCAGATCATGAATTGGACTTCCCCAGCTCTTCATCACATTGATAATCTCATCTTGATCTGCTTTCCTTTTTAAACTCACCGTTACTGAAAGTAGATGTCCGTTTATGACCGGAACTCGGGTGGCGGTTGCCTGAACGGGAAAATCTGCATATCGAACGGCACCGTCTTTCAATTTACCTAAAAGCTTTAGCGGCTCCTGGCGAATTTTGGACTCCTCACCGCCAATAAACGGGATTACATTTCCCATTATATCGAGGCTTGGGACCCCGGGATAGCCGGCTCCTGATATCGCCTGCATAGACGTTACAACCACCGACTCAATTCCAAAAGCATCGTATAGCGGTTTCAGGGAAGTGGTTAATGGAACAGCCACACAATTGGGATTGGTTACAATCCAGCCGGAACCATCTTTTGTAAATCGCTGCTCATGAATCAGATCAATGTGATCCGGATTAATCTCCGGTATCAAAAGCGGAACCGTAGGATCTGTTCTGTAATTTTTTGCATTACTGATTACAGGAATTCCCGCTTTGGCAAAATCCCCTTCAATTTCTGTAGCCACGGACGAGTCAAGCCCGGAAAAAACAAAGTCCACATCTTTGAACAGATCTGATTTGCTTTCCAGAACCTCCAGCTGTTTCACACTTTCCGGCATCGGGGTACTTTCGATCCAGTTTGAAGCTTCTGCATAGGGTTTACCGGCAGACCGTTTAGAAGCACCTAATGCTGTAATTTGAAACCAGGGGTGATTCTCGAGAAATCTAATGAATTTTTGGCCTACAGCTCCTGTAGCGCCTAGTAACCCGACTCTGAATGACGTCATAAAATGATTTTCCTTTTTTTAAACTAAACCTAAAGTGTAGCTATTGGTTATTTGTAGTAAACAATGAACTTAATGTTGCAACAAATTTTTTGAACACCTCTGAAAATAAGAAATCCTATATACAATCGATTCATGAAAGGCGAGATTTTTCATATCTTTGATGCTTGTAAATATTTTCGAATTGAAATGCGATTTCAAACCGACTAACCACACATTTTATATGCCTGAAAAGAATTTAGATTCACTGGACAAAATTGTTTCCCTGTCGAAAGCAAGAGGGTTTATTTTTCAATCATCAGACATTTACGGAGGTCTTGCAGCAGTTTACGATTACGGCCCCCTCGGTGTTGAACTGAAACGAAATATTCAGGCTAACTGGTGGAAATCTATGACGCAGCACCATGACAACATTGTAGGTGTGGATGCAGCTATCTTTATGCATCCAAAAGTTTGGGAAGCAAGCGGCCACGTGGAAGGATTTAACGACCCGATGATTGACGACAAGCAGTCAAAGAAAAGATACCGTGCCGACATGCTGATAGAGCAGCATATCCAAAAACTACGTGATAAAGGAAAAGATGATGAGGCTGACCATTTACAGGAACAGCTCGATACAACAGGTACCCGTAAAGGTTTATGTGAAGATCTCTACGATATTATTATGCAGGAAGAGATCAAAGCGCCAGAATCTGGAGCATTCGACTGGACGGAAGTGCGC
>NZ_JAWLDW010000206.1:0-2814 GCF_041686455.1 Rhodohalobacter sp. | reverse complement strand
GTGCATCCGATCGGCTGTGTTACAAAAGAGCGTGCCGGAAAATCCATAGCTGAAATGTCGGACATGAAAGCCGGCGGGGCAGTGGCATTCAGTGATGATGGTGATCCCGTGTATAATTCGCAGGTAATGCGTATAGCTCTGGAGTACTCCTCTATGCTTGAAGTTCCAGTTATCAACCACGAAGAGGATTTGGAGCTTTCACGTCCGGGTCATATGAATGAAGGGATTGTTTCAACTAAACTTGGCCTTGAGGGAACACCCGGAATTGCCGAAGAGACAATGATTGCGCGGGATATTTTGATAGCCGGATTTACCGGTGGCCATATCCATGTTGCTCATATCAGCACACGTAAGGCAGTAGATCTCGTCAGAAAAGCGAAAGAGGAGGGTGTTAACGTAACTACTGAAGTGTGTGCTCACCATTTTGACCTGACCGATGAAGAGATTGATAAACGCCATTTCGACACCAATGTAAAAATGCATCCGCCGTTGCGAACCCAGGACGATGTGGATTCCATGATCGAGGGTCTTGCGGATGGTACAATTGATGTGATCTGTACCGACCATGCACCTCACGCAATTGAAGAGAAAGAGGTGGAGTTTATTTATGCACCTAACGGAATTACCGGATTGGATACAGCCTGGAGCATTACCAATATGCGTCTTTTAAAGCCAGGAAAGCTAACAATAGAGCAGGTTTTGGAAAAAATTGTTGTAAACCCACGAAAGATTTTGAATCTAAAAGTTCCGGCTATCAAGGTGGGCGAGAAAGCAAATCTGACAATTTTCAATACGGATGAAGAGTGGACATACAGTGACAAGGAAGTTCGGTCTAAATCTAAAAACTCTCCTTATTTGGGCAATACTTTAACTGGCCGGGCAACAGCTATATACAATCGTGGTAGATTTGTTGAGAACAAGCTCAGAGCGCAGTAAATAAAAATCTATATCTGTCTTGTTTATGAAGAGGTGGATTGGTTTTTTCACGGATGTATAAATCATCTACTATGAAAGAATGCTCAATCGAATCGCATATACGTTACTCTTAATCATTTTTCTGTTTAATCCGCTTACAGGGGTTGCACAGTATCAAGAAGATACCATTCTGCAGGAGAGAAACATTTTTGAAACATTCGGATCACCGCCATCTGAGTTGAATGAACCCGGGCCGGATCACAACGCTCCATACGAGTATTTGTCCAGGGAAGCGTCCATAGAATTTGACGAAACGGATCGTGGAATAGTAGCTTACATTCACTATTTGAACCGTATTAAGGTCTACTCCGATGACCCAATCGAGCAGGCCGAGGCCGCATTGGTCGGGATTCCATACTATGCTTCAGAGAATATCGAAAGAGTTACAAACCTGGAGGGAATTACCTGGAAGGAAAATGGACAATTTTACCGGCTGAATACAGAAAATACCCGAAATTCAGAGCTCAACAGTCGGTATCGGCTCATTGAATTCGAAATGCCGGAGGTAGATGCAGGGTCCATATTAGAGTATAAATATACTCTTGAAAGAAGATACATCGAGGAGTTGCCCGATTTCTACATATCGGATCGCGTGCCGGTTCGGAAAGCTACTCTGTTTATGAAAAATGCGGACTTTTTACGGTACGGTGTAGTAGAACAGAATGTAGATTTCGAGTTAAGTTATCAGGAGTTTGAAGTGGATACAAGCAGTATTCCATTTGTCTTTACATACGAACGCCCAGATCCGGTAAACGTAGAAGTTTGGAGTGCAGAAGGGATTCCGGCAATTGATGCTACCAGTTTTCTCTCTTCTACTGATGATGTTCGGGCAAAACTTAAATTTCAGATCAGTGAATTTGGTCTGCCGCGTCAGCCGCTAGATAATAGCTGGGAGTTAATTGCCGCACAGTTACGAAGAAATTCAAACCCATACGAAAGTATTGATGAGAATAGCACACTCATTGATAATATTTTGGAGCGTTTTGAAGAGATACAAAGTCAGGTGGAAATACAGGACTCAATTTTTCATTACGTCAATTCAAATATGCAGTTTAATGGAAGAAATGCAGTTTATGCTGATGGTGGGCTTCGGCATGTGACGGAGGGGAAACCTACCAATCAGGCCGAAATCAACACGCTGCTTTTGGGAATGCTTAGGGAAGCAGGTATCGATGCGTATCCGCTATTTATTTCAGGTCGGGAATTTGGGCGCATAAACCGCTCCTTTCCCTCACTTTTTCAGTTTAACCAAATGTTGGTTTACTCTGAGATTGATGGCATGAATTATGTGATGGATGCATCTTTTGCGCATAGTCTGCCAAATTTAATCTCGGTAAATTCATTTAACAATCAGGGGTTTTTACTTCGGGAAAACGATTTTCACTGGACAGAGATCAACCCGCGAAAAAGCGTGTTTAACCTTTGGGTTGGAATTGAGGGGGATTTAAATCAAAATGGAACCTTGACCGGAACTATCCGTGCAGAAACCACTGGGTTTCCATCAAGAGAAATAAGAATAAGTTTGGTCGGTGGGGAGTCTGAAAGTGATATCATTAAGAAGATATTTTTAGATATATATCCGGAAGTGGAATTGAGTAACACTGAAATTGTTGTTGACGAACTGAATCCTGACATCATCTCAATTCAGTCTGGTTTTGAGATTCCCAACTATGCCGTTTCCTTTACTGAAGGCTTGGAATACAAGCCCGTAATCGTTGGTTATCTCTATCAGAATCCATTTGAATCGACGAATCGGCGTGTTCCCATTACGCTGGATGCTCCTGAGCATCTTTTTGTAAACTACAGTATAAGTTTACCTGAAGGAGCTGAGACAGAAAA
>NZ_JAWLDW010000082.1:0-12287 GCF_041686455.1 Rhodohalobacter sp. | reverse complement strand
CGGCCAATGCCCATACCGCTGCCGGCATCACCGATTGAGCTGCTGTTAAAAATACCAAACCCCTTTCCCATATTAACGGTACCAAAATCACCGGATATCTGGATATCTGCAATACGTCCTTCAAACAAGCCATCGTTCTGGATACTGGCACCCTGAAGGTGATGGTTGATTTGAAATATTGCTTTAACGGAAATCCCGTCCATTTCGGGGGCGGAGATGTTAAAGGTGATATTTCCGGGGTTAAATCCCGACATGATCCGGGTTGAAAACTGATCGCTGCCGTCGCTGTTATACGATTCGTGATTAGACAAATTGATGAAGACCGGAAGTTGTCCTGTCACATCAAACTGCCAGTTCTCGTCTGTTTCATAGCTTACATTTTGCGCATGAAGAGGCGAAGAGGTTGCCAAAAAGCCTGTAAAAAGCCCAATGGACAGTAGAGTGGTGAGGTAAAGTTTCTTAAGTTTCATGATATAGTAATCCTGTTAATTGCAATTTCATCAGGCGGTTACCGATCGCAATTGGACAGCCGCACGATGGTTGATAAAGATTAATGGGATGTTGGTGCGGATGATTGGCGTGCATGCCTTTCGTCCGCACTCTTTTTTAACTTGATCAGAGAATCAGGTAAAGTCCTGCGGCTAATGCGGCTCCAATGACTGGCCCAACAATCGGTACCCATGAGTACGCCCAGTCGCTGTCTCGTTTTCCCGGGATGGGAAGAATAGCATGCATAATTCTCGGTCCAAGATCACGTGCAGGATTGATCGCATAGCCTGTGGGGCCGCCCAAAGAAAGTCCTATTCCAAGTACAAGTAAGCCGACGGGGAGTGCTGAGAGTGAACCGAGTCCAAAACCAACCTCCGCTCCATCAATGATAATCGTTTCCAGAAATTCTCCGTTAGCATCGATAAAACCGGGTGTTACAAGGTAAAAGACGCCGAATACCAGCATGAGTGTGCCTATGGCCTCAGTCATTACGTTACTGGGATACTTTCGGATAGCCGGCGCCGTACTGTGACTTGCAAGGATTAAATCGGCATTTTCTTCTTTTGCAAAGTGATCTTTATAGGCCAGCCAAACGAGCAGTGACCCAATGGCAGCTCCAAGAATCTGGGCACCAATGTAGAATGGAACTTGCGCCCAATCGAAAAGTCCGCCAAATGCCAGACCAAGTGTTACGGCAGGGTTAATGTGGGCTCCACTGTATTGACCGACAACATATACTGCGGTAAATACGGCAATTCCCCAACCCCAGGTGATGGTAATCCATCCGCCTCCGTTTCCTTTACTATCTTTTAGAAGCACATTGGCAACTACACCGTTACCAAGCAGCATCAGGATAGCTGTTCCAATAATTTCAGCTATATATGGACTCATAATAAACTTCTCCGTTTAGTTAATCTTAGTTTTAATAGTGTGCAGCAGGCATTTTTTTACCTGCTGCTTTGTGGTTTTCTTATTTATCGTCAGCCCATGCGATGGCCGCTTTTACGGCTCGCTTCCAGCCTTTGGTCAGTTCCTGAACTTTGGTTTGATCCATTTTTGGTTCAAACTTTTTGTCAACCATCCACTGCTGGCGGATCTCCTCAATATCATCCCAGTATCCAACGGCAAGTCCGGCGAGATATGCCGCACCCAATGCCGTTGTTTCGGTGATTTTTGGTCGAATAACCGGTACTTCCAACAGGTCACTCTGGAACTGCATTAAGGTGTTGTTTACAGTTGCACCGCCATCCACCCGAAGTTCTTTGATATCAATGCCTGAGTCGGCATTCATGGCGGTTAGCAGATCGGTTACCTGATAGGCAATGGAATCCTGGGCTGCTCGTGCAATGTGGGCACGGTTGGTTCCACGGGTAATTCCAACCATCGTACCCCGCGCATGCTGATTCCAGTACGGGGCGCCGAGACCTGCAAAAGCGGGCACGAGATAAACACCGTCGGAGTCCTCAACTTTTCCGGCAAAATATTCGATATCCTTACTTTCCTGGATAATGCTCATCTCATCACGCAGCCACTGAACGACGGCGCCGGCAATAAATACGGACCCTTCCAGTGCATACGTAGTTTTGCCATTCACTTTCCAGGCAACGGTGGTAAGCAGGTTATTCTCCGATTTGATCGGCTTATCGCCAATGTTCATCAGCATAAAGCAACCCGTGCCGTATGTGTTTTTCACCATTCCCTTTTCGGTACACATCTGTCCGAACAGTGCAGACTGCTGATCGCCCGCGATCCCCGCGATTGGTACTTTACTCGCGAATAGAGTGGTTTTTGTATTTCCGTATACTTCGCTCGATTGCCTTACCTCCGGCAGCATGCTTTTGGGGATGTCCATCAGCTCAAGAATTTCATCATCCCAATCCATGGTGTTGATGTTGAATAGCAGTGTTCGGGAAGCATTTGTTACATCAGTAATGTGCAGTTCACCCTGCGTAAAATTCCAGATCAGCCACGAGTCGATAGTTCCGAATGCCAGTTCTCCATTTTCTGCTTTTTCTCGGGCTCCCTCAACATTGTCCAGAATCCATTTCACTTTTGTGCCGGAGAAATAGGCATCGATAACGAGTCCGGTTTTATCCTGAATCATCTCAGCATGCCCCTCATCCTTTAGCTGATCACAATAGTCTGATGTACGGCGATCCTGCCAAACAATAGCGTTGTAAACCGGCTGGCCGGACTCTCTGTCCCAAACCACCGTAGTTTCCCGTTGATTGGTGATCCCGATACCTGAAAGCGCTTTTCCGTTAATGCCGGCCGAAGCGACTGCCTCGGCTGCGGTACCCGCCTGAGTTGACCATATTTCCTGAGCGTCATGCTCTACCCAGCCCGGCTTGGGATAAATTTGTCTGAACTCTTTTTGAGCCGTTGATACGATAGCGCCTTGCTTGTTAAAGACGATTGCGCGGGAGCTTGTAGTCCCCTGATCCAGTGATAAGATGTATTGTTCCATGGGTTGTGTAGTTTTGGTTGCTGGTTAAATTGTGTGTGCAGGTTTATACTCTTCCAATAAGTAGCGATTGGCAAGTTCAATGAAAGACTCGGCCTGTTCTTTAGCCCAGGAGTTGTCTTTTTCAAGCTCCTGTTGCATTAAGTTGGCTACTGTTTCGGCCATCTCTATGGCAGCGCGTGCATCTAAAAACAGTACACGTACTCTTCGGGCAAGAAAGTCTTCCACGGTTCGGGCCATTTCGTGTCGTACAGCCCAGATGACCTGAGCTTTTAAATATGGATAATTTTCGTGAATGGGTTTGCTCCAATCCGGATTTTCTTCGAAAAGGGATTCAATTCCTGCTTTGTCGGAGCCGTAAAAGTAGAGTGGATCCCGGAAGTCAACATTTTCCATGAATCCATGAATTTGCATCTCTTCTGTTCGGCTTTCATTTCCTTTCAGTTGACGGACTTTCACAGCTTTATCAACTGTATCTTCTCCCATCTTTCTGAAAGTGGTCCATTTGCCGCCTGTAATGGTAATCAGGCCTGATTCAGAAACGACTATTTTGTGGCTTCTGGAGATCTCTTTTGTTTTATCGGAATCTCCTTTGGGAGCCGCGAGGGGTCGCAAGCCCGCAAACACACTTTTCACATCTTTGCGTGTAGGAGCTTTACTCAGATATTTTTTGGCGGTGGTAAGTATAAATTCAATCTCTTCTTCGAGGGCGGTTGGTTCCAGGCTGTGTTCGTCCAGGGGAGTATCCGTTGTTCCAACTACAACTTTATCGTGCCATGGAACGGCAAACAGAACCCGGCCGTCGTCAGTTTTAGGAATCATAATGGCATCTTTGCCCGGCATAAATTCTTTATCCAAAACAAGATGGACTCCCTGACTGGGACGAATGGTCTTTTTGTGATCGGGCTGATCCATCTCCATGATCTCATCCACAAATACACCGGTTGCATTTATTACCGCTTTCCCTTTGAAAGTGTACTCTTTGCCACTCTCCTTATCAACAGCCTTCACTCCTGTTACTTCTTCACCGTTTTTCAAAAGTCCGTTAACTTCAAAGTAGTTGAATACATCCGCGCTTTGTTCAATGGCTGTTTGGGCTATGTTGATAGCAAGTCGGGAATCGTCGAACTGGCCGTCGTGGTAAACAACTCCGCCTTTTAAACCTTTTTGATTGATGGTCGGAATTCTGGAAATTGTCTCTTTTTTAGAGATTCCTTTCGATTTCCCAAGACTCAGCTTCCCGGATAGCACATCGTACATCTTTAACCCAACAGTGTAAAATAGCTTATTGAAACGCGTATAGTTAGGAATAACAAAAACTTCGTTCTGTACCAGGTGAGGGGCATTCTTTTCAAGTAAACCTCTTTCGCGCAGCGCCTCTCTTACTAAGTCAATATTTCCTTGAGCCAGATACCGTACTCCTCCATGTACAAGCTTGGTACTTCTGCTTGAAGTTCCTTTGGAGAAGTCTGACTGTTCTAATAATAGTGTGCTAAGTCCTCTTGATGCTGAGTCTAACGCCACGCCCAAGCCTGTAGCTCCACCCCCGATGATGATCACATCCCAGACTTTATTAAAATTCTTTTCCAGTTTATGTATTCTTTCTGCTCTGTTCATGGCCGTATGGTTTAGTGACCTTATGTTTCATTATGTTCTGCATATATTATAAATCAAAAGTAAATGAAATACAAACGAAAGTTTAATACTGATGTTTTGGTAGCGTTTCAGAGGTTTCCCGTAATTAGGTGTAAATTATTGGCTAATAATTATTTCATATAGTTTCGAACTAGTTAAAATTTTGTTATAGCGTCTCTCCTTTTGTACTTTAAAACAAAAACAAAACATAAAGATGTCAATTTCAGAACGTCACGAAATAATTTTAAATAAACTGAAAGAGACTGGGAAAGTAAATGTTCAGGAGTTGAGTGATGAACTTTCGGTTTCCGAGGTGACTATTCGAAAGGATTTACGTCTGTTGGAAGACAAGAACTTGTTGTTCAGAACTCATGGCGGCGCAACGCTTTCGAATCCTTACACCAGTGACCGTCCTGTTTCAGAAAAAGCTAAGGTACAGGCACAAGAGAAAGAGGCCATTGCAAAAGAAGCGGTAAAATTAATCGGTGATAAAGATTCTATTATTCTGGCATCGGGAACGACGGTTTCTGCCCTTGCGCGTGAAGTTTATTCTCAAAACAACCTGACTGTTATCACATCCTCTCTGGACGTTTCGCTGACACTGTCAGGTCGCGAAAATATAGATATCACTCAGCTAGGCGGTCAGTTAAGGCCAAGTTCCAACTCAGTTGTTGGTCCATATGCTGAGGACTTTCTAAACAATATTACCTGTGGAATTCTATTTCTTGGTGTTGATGGCGTTGATTTGGAGTATGGATTGACAACTACCAACTTGATGGAGGCCAGCCTGAATCAGAAATTCATCGAAATAGCTCAATACACCGTTGTTCTGGCCGATCATACCAAATTTGGAAAGCGTGGGTTTGGAAGAATATGCACAATCGACAGTATTCAGCACATCATTACAGATTCCGGTACATCACAATCTATTATTCAGGAACTGGAAAAGAAGGGCATTCGGGTGACGGTTGCCGATCTTCTTTAGCGATCAAGAGTATCCAAACATCACCATAGCCACCATACAAATAGCTGCAAATGCGAGCAGTTTGCCAAGCAGCGGAAGACAGAAACGGAACCATCGGTCATAAGGAACTCCGGCCATTCCGAGAATTCCCATCAACACGGCATTGGTTGGGACAATCATGTTGGCAAATCCATCGCCAAACAGGAAAGCCTGAACCGCAATCTGTCGGGAAACTCCGAGCAGGTCACTCAATGGTGCCATCAGCGGCATGGTTACAAAGGCTTGCCCACTGCCAGATGGGACGAAGAGATTCAATATTGTCTGCATAATCATCATCCCAACCGCGGAAAGTTCCGGACCTACGCTGGAGAGAGGAACAGACAGCGCATTTACAATAGTGTGAAGAATTTCACCATCCTCCATGATCAGGGCAATACCGCGTGCAACACCAACCAACAGTGCTGTTTCAGTGAGTTCTTTCGCTCCTTTTACAAATTCCTTAGCCATCAGGCTAGGTCCGATTCTGCCAATAATTGCCGCAACTACACCAAGAATCACAAAAGCAGCTCCCAACTCATTCAGATACCAACCACGGGTCGCAATTCCCCAAACGGCTATTCCCAAAGCGAGGATAAATGAAAATAGAATAGTTATATGCGCAGTTGTGAGTGATGGGTACTCTTTGGGTGATGCGCCCGATTCGGGTGGAGTTATACCGCTCATTAAACTGAGGGAGGGATCGTTTTGAACTTTTCTTGAGTAGCTGTAAACATGATGGGCGCCTATCATTACAAATGGAATTAAAATTCCCATTCTTACCTGCCAACCGGAGTATGTAGGCAGATCCGCCACGCCTTGAGCAACTACAACGGTATACTGGTTAAAAGCTGCAGCACCATAACCAATTCCATATCCGGCCACAATGATTCCAACAGCCGTCATGCTATCCATTTTCATAGTACGGCAGAGCGCGGCAAGAATCAGAACAAAAGGAATGTATTCGGCAGAAGCTCCCATCGCACTGGATGCCAGTGCAAAAACAAAAACGGTTATAAATATGAGGGTTCCGGGCCTTCCGCCTAAATTTTCCAGTAACCTTCCTAAAAGGGCATCAATCGCTCCTGTTTTACGAATAACAGCCAATACACCTCCAATGATAAACAGGAAGAAGATGATGTCTTGTGCAGCACCAAATGCTCTGGGAATTGCAGTAAAAAGAGTTATTGGCCCCAAAAATTCGCCATCTTCGACGGTTTGAAATGTGCCCGGTATCACAACCTCTCGGTCATTTACAATACGAGTATCAAATTGACCCTGGGGTATAATCCAGGTTGCCACTAAAGCTGCTACCATCAGGAAAAAGAGCAGAGTGAGCGTATGCGGCATTTTAAATTTCATGCAGAGCAATATTCAGATTAGTAGTAATTGTCACCCCAAAATAGTCAGGCACAGAGATCAAACCAAAAAGTGTTCTGCTATAGTAGATACGATTGATGTGAAGTTTCACAAAATCCACATAATTATATAATATGTTAGTAGATCGTTTGAAGTTTAAATATCAATCATCTAAAGAGAAGAGCAGAATTTCTATTTAATAACTAATTGGAGACTTTTATGAATAAGGAGACAAAAGGAGCACAAATTTATACGTTTGGTTCGGGGAAAGCAGACGGGGACCGATCCATGAAGGAGTTACTTGGGGGAAAGGGCGCCAATTTGGCTGAAATGTCGAGTATAGGACTACCGGTACCCGCCGGATTTACCATATCTACCGAAGCTTGCCATTACTATTCTACTCACAACGGGGAGTGGCCTAACGGTTTGAAAACTCAGATGAAGGAAGGAGTGAAGTTTATAGAAGAGATTATGGGGACGCATCTCGGCGATTCAGAACACCCTCTACTGTTATCGGTCCGTTCGGGGGCAGCGAAATCTATGCCGGGTATGATGGATACGGTACTTAATTTGGGATTAAATGATAAGAGTGTTGAAGCGCTTTCAAGTCATACAAATAATGAGCGATTTGCTTATGACAGTTACCGAAGATTCATTGATATGTTCGGGTGTGTGGTGATGGGAATACCTCATGAAAAATTTGAGGATGCAATCGAAAAATTGAAAGATAGGAAGGGAGTTGAGGAAGACACGGATCTGGATGCCGACGACTTGAAAGATCTGGTAGAGCGATACAAAGCTGTCTACCGGAAAGCGACTGGTCACATGTTTCCAAATAATCCTTTCGAGCAGTTAAAGTTTGCCATCAACGCGGTATTTAGCTCCTGGGATAGTGACAGAGCCGTAAAGTATCGTAAAATAAATCAAATAGAGGGTTTGCTGGGGACGGCTGTAAACGTACAGGCGATGGTATTCGGTAACATGGGCGATGACTGCGCCACGGGCGTTTGTTTTACCAGAAATCCATCAGACGGAGAAAATAAACTGTATGGCGAGTTTTTGATCAATGCTCAAGGCGAAGATGTGGTTGCAGGGATTCGGACTCCAAAGGATATTAATGAGCTGAAAAATGTAATGCCGGAATCTTTTGATGAGCTCATGGGCTATTCCAAAAAATTGGAAAAGCACTATGGCAATATGCAGGATATTGAGTTTACCATTCAGAAAGGGACGCTCTACATCCTTCAAACCCGAAATGGAAAACGGACCGGTAAAGCAGCCGTTAAAATTGCCGTGAATATGGTTGACGAGGGTAAAATTGATAATCGGAAAGCCGTTAAATCGCTGGTAGAACCCACTCATTTAGATCAGCTTCTTCATCCACAAATTGATGTTGATTCCGTTGATAAAAGTAAAATTTTGGGAACCGGCCTTCCGGCCTCTCCGGGTGCAGCAGTAGGCCGCGTGGTATTCAGTTCAGAAAAAGCTGAAGAGACAGCCTCCGAAGAGAATCCGGTCATTCTGGTAAGAATAGAAACCAGCCCCGAAGATGTGGGAGGAATGTCTGCCGCTGAAGGGATTTTAACCTCTCGCGGAGGCATGACGAGTCACGCAGCTGTTGTAGCAAGAGGATGGGGAAAACCGTGTGTAGCCGGGTGCGGTGATATTGTTATCAACTACAAGAAAAAACAGTTTACAAATGGAGAAAAAACGATAAAAGAGGGCGACTGGATATCGATAGATGGAACACAGGGAACTGTGATTGAAGGAAAGAAAGAGGTCGTAAAACCCGAAATGGATGACGACTACTACACATTTATGAACTGGGTGGATGAATACCGGGATATGGGTGTGAGAACAAATGCAGACAGTCCTGAGGATTCAGCCCGCGCCCGTGAATTCGGGGCAGAGGGAATTGGCCTTTGTCGGACAGAGCATATGTTTTTTGGGGAAGAGCGAATTAAAGCAATGAGGCGTATGATTGTTGCTGAAACAGATGATCAGCGCAGGGATGCATTAATGACTCTGTTGCCGTATCAGAAAAAGGATTTCAAGGAAATTTTTGAAGTGATGGACGGCCTGCCGGTCACAATTCGTTTGCTCGATCCACCTTTGCACGAATTCTTGCCTGATGATAAAGAAGAAATAGCCAAGGTAGCGGATGAACTGGGAATTGAACATCAAAAATTTGCAGAGATCGTAAGGTCGCTCAGTGAATTTAACCCGATGCTGGGCCATCGTGGCTGCCGGCTGGGTATTACATATCCTGAAATTACAGAAATGCAGACTCGCGCAATCCTAGAAGCAGCAGTAGAGCTAAAATCTGAAGGTAAAGAAGTGTTTCCGGAAATTATGGTTCCGCTGATTGGAACAGCTCAGGAGTTTCACAGCCAGAAACTGGTGATAGATGAAGTGGCCGAAGAGGTCTTTGAAGACATGGGAGAATCAGTAGAGTATAAGGTAGGAACTATGATTGAAATACCGAGAGCTACATTGGTGGCCGAAAAGATTGCCAAGGAAGCTGAATTCTTCTCATTCGGTACGAATGATCTAACTCAGATGACATTTGGCTATAGCCGGGATGATGCGGGGAAATTTCTGAAGGTTTACCTGGATGAAGGTATTCTGCAAAATGATCCATTTCAGGTTTTGGACATCGAAGGTGTGGGACAGCTGGTTGAGCTTGCCACGAAAAAAGGCCGCGAACAGAATAAAAACCTGAAGGTTGGAATTTGCGGTGAGCATGGCGGGGAACCGAAAAGTGTGGCTTTCTGCTACAAACAGGGGCTGAACTACGTTTCCTGTTCTCCATTCAGGGTTCCGGTGGCCCGGCTTGCAGCGGCTCAAGCGGCACTGGAATAATTTAAAAACCAATCGACGGCCACTTTTAAAGTGGCTGTCGAATTTTATATTTCTCCCCTATTCGGCGGTCTTTTTTTGTGTGACCTCCGAACTTTATTAACGTATTCTCAAAATGAAGTTTTAAAAAGAATCAAAAGCAGTTACTACTGATTACTAATCCGGTACCGGATAATATCTTCCAGCGGAATGTCCTCTCCGTTCTCTTCTTGGAGGCTTTCAATGAGTGAGGTTGTTACACCGATCCGCTGCATCCGAATGAGCTGCTCCATAGTAACATCACGATAGCCCAAATCATGAATATTACTGGTATAAAAAGCAGTTACTCCGGCGCGTCTGAGATTAACAATATCTTCTATCGTAGGCTCGTAACCCAGTTCCAGCATCATGGCGATAAACGCTGATGAGGCATCAGCCTGAGTCAAGCTTACGGCCTCATCAAGTGTTAATTCCGTAAAATCAAGTGCCCGGATATTTGAAATATAGGTAGCTGTTACATCTTTGCTTCGGAGGTCGCGGAGTTCCTCATTATTTAATCCGATGTAGCCCATCTCTACCATTCTGTCGTTCATTCGATTTAGCAGATCATCACTCGGTTGATTGACGGATACGGTTTGGAAAATGGAGGGAAAGGGATTGAAGGAAATGTTGGTTACACCTCTTACCAGAAAAAATCCAACGACTAAAAAGACCGCAATGGCAAAATAATTTCTTTTGGGCCTGGGTAACTCCGGATCTTCTTTTATTCTGGATGATTGCTTTTCTGCCCGCTCAAGATAATCATCCAGAGAATCGGGTTCTGAATTTCACAGATTGTTTTTAAGGTTATATCTGTCTGTACTCATACCGATTGCAGTTCGTGAAGTGGGCGTCCAGTATCAACTAAATCATCAATTATTGCTCTAAGACGATTAAATCTACGGTTATTGTAATATTTAGTTACAAGACCAATCTCCTTCTTAATATTAGTGAAAATACGCTATTTTCTTCTATCAATATTTTTTAAAACAATCAAAATTATGAATAAGTCATACCAAACGTTACGCTATTTTCTTCCGGTTTTAATATTGGTATTTTTCGGGTCTTGTAGTCAGGTAGAAGAGCAGTCCGAACCATTTAATGCCGTTGACTCAGAACAGATTTTGTCAGATCTGGAATACCTGGCATCTGATGAACTTCAAGGACGTAAAACCAATACCGAAGGCAACCGGTTGGCACAGGATCACATTGAAGAGAGATTTCAAAATCTTGGATTGAAGATGTTTGGCGACAGCTATCGCCATCTATTTGATCACTCAAGCCCGAGATCCGAAGAGGAATTTGTTGATGCCGTGAACCTGATTGGCTATGTGGAAGGCAGTACAAATCCGGATCGCTACATCGTAGTTGTGGCTCATTACGATCACCTGGGAATGGAGGATGGCGAAATTTATAATGGTACAGATGATAACGCCTCCGGTACCGGCGGTTTGATGGCGGCCGCACGCTATTTCACTAATGTTCAGCCGGAAAACAGCATCATGTTTATAGCACTGGATGCCGAAGAGCAGGGACTTGGAGGCGCACGGCACTTTGTAGATAACCCGGTGATTCCGCTCGATCAACTCGTGATGAATGTGAACATGGATATGATCAGCAACAACTTTGAAAACGAACTCTATGCGGTTGGAACCTACCACTACCCTTTTTTGAAACCGGTGATTGAACAATCTACTGCCGATGCCCCTATTAATGTACTGTTTGGTTATGATTCGGATGAGTGGCCGCAAGACTGGACGATGGCTTCGGATCATGGGCCATTTCACGCAAAAGGAATACCTTTTATCTACTTTGGAGTGGAAGATCATCCTCACTACCACGCGCCAACGGATACCTACGAAAATACAAATCCGGAATTTTATCTGAACGCAGTGGAAACCATTATCGGTGTGCTTGAGGATCTTGATACACAACTGGATGTGGTTGTTGAAGCTTCGGAAGAGGTGGAAGCTGAACCTGCAGAATAACTCACTTACGATATGTTTAGCATGAAGTCGAAATAAGAAAATAGTCCTTAAGTTGACAAATTCTCCCCTAGTAAGGGGAGAGAAAGAGGGGTGTAAAAGGATAAATCATTTTTGTGCTGAAATATCATCATCCTCCTAACTCTCCTTTTGAAAAGGTGGGTTTCATATTCTAACTTTAATCCAGAACTCAAGCCATGTTCAGTTTTTTCAAAAGATGGATTCCAGGCAGAGATGAGGTGTCAAAACCGAAGACCGCTGCTCGTCAGGCCGTGGAGATGTTGCGGCGCGAGTATGCCGGTGAGCCATTTCTGGAAGAACATGTCAGTGATGATCCGATCGAGCAGTTCACAGGTTGGTTTGAAGAAGCCGTCGATAAAATTAAAACAGATCCCAATGCAATGATTCTGGCCACGGCTGATCAGGATGGAAAACCATCGAGCCGAACCGTATTGTTGAAAGGATATAATGAGAAAGG
>NZ_JAWLDW010000009.1:0-46828 GCF_041686455.1 Rhodohalobacter sp. | reverse complement strand
GCATCTATCAGCTCACCTTCATGGTTGCTTTGCAGGAATTCAAAATTAATTTCGGAAAATTCACCCTGCAGATTCTCTTCAATATCCGTCAGTGTTTCAGATCCGTACACTTCAGGATCACGTTTGCCAAGCAGGTTCAGATTCGGGCCATTCAGTACAAGTATTTTCATCTGTCAGATCTCCACAGCATTTGAAATCAGCTCAGCAAGCTCTTTCATTCTGTTTTCCGACACATCCACTTTCCGTTTCAGGGAGACTTCCTGAGATTCTTTATAGATCGGCACCAGATGAATATGTGCATGTGGAACTTCAAGTCCCTCCACGATTATTCCCGTTCTGATTGGATTCAACGCCTTATCGATTCCTTTTGCAACCTTCTTTGCAAAGATCATGGAATCACCTAAAAGATCATCCGAAAGATCAAAAATGTAGTCGATCTCTTTTTTCGGAACCACTAGAGTGTGACCTTCAGCTATTGGATTGATATCCAAAAAAGCAATATGAGAATCGTTTTCGGCTATTTTATGACACGGAATCTCACCGTTGATTATCTTTGTAAAAATAGTGGCCATATTTAAATCCCTTTTATGAAAATTAAACGATTTAGGCGATCTTCATGTTTCGATAGTCAAATGTAATAACTTCATTCCACAATTATAGCGACGATCTTAACATCCCTCAAACTCCAAGTTCATGTAATAATTTTTTTTACTTAAAAGTTTACGATTTGGTTTGATTTTATCTTCTTTGAATCCTTATCTTTGAAGTCTTGCAACATTTGCTGAATCGGTAGCTCAGTTGGTAGAGCAACGGCCTTTTAAGCCGTGGGTCGAGGGTTCGAGCCCCTCCCGATTCACGACTCTTTTATGAGTTACAAATATTTTAATGACTCTCTCTTGATTAACCTCAGTTGGCTGATACCCGGCTGGGGTTATTTTTTTTGGCTTTTAGTTTCAATCTATCTCTGAAACATCATACAGAACAAGATATATCTATCCTCTTCCAGCACTTTAAACAACACATTCAATATCCCATAAGACTGATCAGAATAAGAAGAGATCAATCGCCTTACATTTTGTATTGATCTTTTAAAGTGTAATTCAAACTTTTTGTATCTGCACAATATTTAACCTAATTTGGTCTAAATATCTATCTAATGCTATGAAAACCCATTATTTAAATCCGCTTCGCTGGAAACGCTCTATTTTAGCCGCAGCTTTTGTTAGCTTTATCGCTATCTGGTTTCTTTTTATAGACACATACAGTGTGTTTACAAGAGTTCAGCTCAATTTCAAAAAAGATGAACTTATTGAAAAAACTGAAGAGTACAGGCAGCAAACTGCTGAGTTGGAGAAGAAAATAGAAGAGCTGGAAAAAAATCCTGATCTGCTTGAAAAAATTGCCCGGGAAGAGTATGGAATGAGAAAACCGGATGAAAAAGTTTACCGTATTAAATCAGGTGAATAGGCTATTCATTTGCTCAATTTTCACTATTTTTAAGCTTCCCTTTCATTCAAAAAAATTATGGTTTTATGATATCCATCGGGATTGACTTAGGAGGCACTAACATCAAGACGGCATTGGTTGACGGGGAAAGAGGATTTCTGAAAACCACTTCAATTCCTACTCACGCAGAGCTGGGCAAAGAGCATGTTTTTGACCGTATTGCTCTAGCCATACAAGACTTAATTGAAGACCAGGAAACCAAGCCAGTTGGAGTTGGCATGGGATTGCCCGGTATGGTAAGCCTGGATCGTAAAACTGTAAAAAACCCACCAAATTTACCGGGGTGGAAAGTGGAAAACGTAGCTAATGAAATTAAAAGCCGAACAGGCCTTGACTGCGTAATTGAAAATGATGCCAACCTGGCCGCTTTAGGCTCAGCACATTTTGGGGCCGGTAAGCCTTATACCCATTTTATTATGGTAACACTTGGCACAGGTGTTGGCGGTGGTATCATCATTGATAACAAGATATACCGTGGCACAACAGGAATGGCCGCTGAGCTTGGGCATGTAATTATCAATTACCACGGACCCCTGTCCAATAGTAATACCCGCGGAGGAGTAGAAGCATATCTTGGGCAGAGATTTCTGAGCCGGTTTGCTGCAGATACCATTCGGCAAAATCCGGAAAATCCGCTTTATAAAAAGTTTAAGAAAAATTTTTCGAAACTTGAGCCCGTTGATTTATACAACGCCGCAGAAGATGGTAATGAGCTCGGAATTGATATATTGAAGCAGGCGGGTGATAAGCTTGGGTATGCTATTGTCAATTACATTCATATTTTAGACATTCGTAAAATCATTGTAAGCGGCGGGGTTTCACAAGCAGGAAAATGGCTTCTTGAACCGGCTAAACAAACTGCCCTTAAATATTTAATGCCACCGTTTCGAGAAGATTTTGATATCATCCACGAATCACTCGGTAATGATGCGGCATTGCTGGGCGCAGCCAGTCTTGCATTTGAAGAACTCCGTTGATTAGCTTTATGCATGCAAAACACCCCACTTACAAATCACAAGCTTATTCGGTTCGGGGTAATCCTTCTATTTATCCTGCCACTTTGGATTAATGTATCTGCGCAGGCTGTTTCAGACACATTGCAAACAGTCATTCAAGACACCATCCCTTCCGCACTTAACGACACTATACCAAGAGCGGCTGAAAGAGACACTACGCTCATACAGGATGCACGAGAAGAAGCTCAGGGAGAAGAAACCCCACAATCCCCGCAAAATCGTGAAGCCGACCGACAGTCAGCACCTGATGCCGTAAACTTTCAGGCCCAGGATTCACTTACATTTAAATTCGGAGACCAGCGAATTGCCAATCTATACGGTTCCAGCAACGTAAAGCATACAAATGGTGAGTTGAGTGCAGGAGAAATTGAACTTAATTTGAATATAAATCAGGTTGAAGCCATAGCTGACAACCCCCAGGATACTCTCTCATATCCTGTTCTGCGCAGGCAACAAGATGAAATACGAAGTACTCGCGTACTTTTCAACTACGAATCAGAGAGGGGTAAATTTGAGGTAGCAGAAATAGAAGTTGATGATGGATATCTGATTGGCACGAAAGTTAAAAATGTATCCCGTAGTGAAGTATTTATTGAAGAGGGGATTTACTCAACTTGCCCGCCCGATCACATGTACTATTACATACAGGCAGACCGCATGAAGGTAGTTGATGAAGAAGAGGTCTTCTTTACAAACGCAAGATTATTCATTCTTGATATTCCTTACCCACTCGTTTTTCCTTTCGGGTACGTGCCTGCCGGCATCGAAAGCAGGGAATCCGGACTTCTTGAA
Organism: Rhodohalobacter sp.; assembly: GCF_041686455.1. Taxonomy (NCBI): domain Bacteria; kingdom Pseudomonadati; phylum Balneolota; class Balneolia; order Balneolales; family Balneolaceae; genus Rhodohalobacter; species Rhodohalobacter sp. Next base: position 43,514 of record NZ_JAWLDW010000009.1, on the reverse strand, counting down.
CCCACTTATGTATATCAAAATACTTCTGCCCGTGGAATCGGTTTGCAAAACCTTGGCTGGTTTCAATATTTCAACGACTATTTTACAGCACAAACATCTTTCGATCTTTTTACGTCTGGTACCTTTTTTAATGAGTCCCGCTTTCAATACAGAAACACCGGGCAGTATAATGGGTCACTGACTCTTGGTTATTCTCGTGAAAGAGGACTGGAACCTACTGATCCCGATTTTACAGAAACCACAAGCAAACGGCTTTCTCTATCACATGATCAGCAACTATCGCCCTATGCGAACCTGACAGCAAATATAAATCTTCAAACGTCAAATTATTTCAAGCGAAACTCTTTTGACCCGGATGAACGAGCGAGAACCAGCACCACTTCGCGCTTATCCTATCGATACAGTCATCCTGAAGGTACTTACAATTTCAGTGCCACTTCAAATCTTAATCAGCAGTTTGCCACAAACTCAACCCGACTGACAGGGCCTGAGTTCACCTTTTCAGCCCGCCAATTCTCTCCATTTAAGTCCGAACAAACCGGATTTCAAGAAGAGCAGTGGTACGAGCGAATCTCAATCAGTTATAGGAATAACTTCAAGTCTGAGTTTGATTTTACTCCTGAGGATGCAGATTCAGCTGGTGTAAGCTGGCTGGAGGCTCTATTTGACCCATCTAAATACAGAGAAGCCACCGATAATGACCGGCATATTCAGTATGGATTTCAACAGCGAGTAGGAGTCTCAGCGAACCAGATTGTCCCCAGTCAGTTTTTGAACGTTAGTGCTAACATAAACCTGACTGAATACTGGTATCCAACCACCATCAGAAAGGAGTGGAATGAACAGGAAAATCGTATTGAATCTGAACGTGTGAGAGAGTTTGAAACGGCACGCGATTTTTCTACATCTCTTAGCTTCAACACAACGTTTTACGGTATATCCCAATTGAGTATTGGAAACTTCGAGGGACTTCGGCACACGGTAAGACCAAATATAAGTTTCAGCTTCAGTCCCGATTTTTCCGATGATTTCTGGGGCTACTACAGGGAGGTTCAGTCTGATACCGTGGGTAACACACAGACCTACTCTATCTTTGAAGACGAAATATTTCGAGGGCCCGGTTCCGGGGAACAGCGAACCATGTCATTTGGAATTTCAAATATATTTGAAACCAAACAGGTTAAGCGGGATTCAACCGGAGAAGTCCAATCCACAAATTTACGTTTAATCGACAACTTGTCAGCTAATTCCAGTTATAACTTTGCAGCGGATAGCCTGAATTTTGGCAGGGTGAATATGTCTCTATCATCGAGAGTAATTGACGGGCTTCGAATCTCGGCTAACGCCAACTATTCTGTCTACACAAGAGATGAAAATGGAAGGGAGGTCAACACATTCATCTGGGAAGACAGTAACAAATATTTGCAGCCATTGAGTTACAGCCTGAATCTCTCTACAAGTTTTAATGGTGGCAGCCGCGGACCACGAATTACCACACCGGCCTACCGGCCCTACGACCCCTTGGATCAAACTTTTTTCAGCCCGGTTGACTCCCGATTCAATTTGCAACCCATACAGAGAACAGATACCCCATGGAGTGTTGGCCTCGATTTCAGCTATCGATGGACCTATCGATTTGGGCAGGATGCCAGAAAAAGTGCCGTTTTGAATGCAAATAATATTCAGTTCAACCTTACTCCTAAATGGAATGTAAGTACAAGAATTGGATATGACTTTATCGAGAAGGAATTAACTCCTTCCCAGTTCAGCCTCCAGCGAGATATGATCTGCTGGAATCTTTCATTTCAGTTCAATCCATTCGGAGATTTTCAATACTACTTCTTTAGGCTATCCCTTTCCAGTTCACAAATTCAGGGATTATTTCAAAAACTACCTCTCTTAAATAACCTGGAACGAAGTTCATCACCTACCGGAAGAAATCCAAGGTTTTAAAAATACCGTAAACACAAACGTGGTTTACTTCCCCTCCCGATTCCGAAGATACTGAACGATATATTTGCCAAAAATATCAAATTCGAGGTTTAAACGGTCGCCCACTTTTTTAGAATGGAGATTCGTCTCGTCCCACGTGTAAGGAATAATGGCAACCGTAAACTCATTACCTTCATTGCGCGCTATTGTTAAGCTGATACCGTCTATCGAAATGCTTCCCCTGCCCACAATATAATCCTTGTGCTCTTCAGGAAAACCAATGGTGATGAGTAAATCCGCTCCGTCCTGATCTATTTTTTTTATAGTACCTGTTGTATCAACATGTCCCTGGACAATATGCCCCTCAACTGCTTTATCCAAAGTTAAAGACCTCTCCAGATTAACAGGACCGCCTTCGGTAAGGTCACCTAAATTTGTTTTTCGTAGTGTTTCCTCCACACTTTGAACTTTAAACACCTCGTCGGTATGAGATACAACGGTATGGCAAACTCCATTTATAGCAATGCTTTCATCTACATGTACATCATCAGCAAATGAGCATTTAATGGAGAGTTCTTGTCCGCCTTTAATCTTTTTAATTTCTGTAACGTCACCAATTTCTGATACTATTCCTGTAAACATAATTCTATAAATTTGCTGTTAGTAACATATCCTTACCTGACTGATGCCAGATAAAGTCTCGGAATGGCCGAATATCTTCCATTCTGTTAATATTTAAATTGATAATGGACTTGGTGCCTCCACCCAAAATCTTTGGAGCGATAAACAGTTGTAATTGATCTACTAGTCCCTGCCTAAGCAACGCACTTGAAAGTTGTTGACCACCTTCAACCAGAACAGAGTGTATTCCTGAATCGCAGAGCTTACGAAATGCTTCCCTTAGATTCATATGACCCGAATCATTCTTTTCTACTGTAATAATCTCACCCCGGAAATAATTACTTTGAAGCATTTTCAACATCGGGTCGGCATCTTCTTCTGCCTTCTTTTTATTGTGAGTTATTATTACTGTCTTCTCCTCAAATGAGTCTGAAAAAAGATTTAAATTCTTTGGAAGTACAAAAGGGCCATCCAATACCACTCTTTTGGGCTGTCTTCCCTCAATCAGTCGTACCGTAAGTTGTGGATTATCATTTAATGCAGTGTTTCTGCCAACAAGTACGGCATCATCCTGGCTCCTCCATCGATGAACCAACGCTCTCGACTCTTTGCATGAAATCCATTTCGAATCCCCATTCGGTGCGGCAACATATCCGTCCGCTGTTTGTGCAATTTTAAGCGTTACGAATGGCATGGAGGTACCCAAAGCGTGGAGCCACTTTTCATTCAGCTTTTTCGCCTCTTTCTCCAATAGGCCAACCTCAACTTGAATGTCATTCTCTTTTAAATTACTTAGCCCCTTTCCGTTTACATTTGGATTGGGATCTTCCATTGCAACAACAACTTTTGAGATTGGAAGTTCAGCTAGCATATCTGCACAGGGAGGAGTCTTCCCATGATGAGAACAGGGTTCCAGCGTTACGTATACAGTTGCTCTCTTGAGCTTATCAGGGTCTTCTACAGAACGAACTGCATTTACCTCAGCATGTGCTTTCCCATACCTTTCATGGAAACCCTCTCCAATGATTTCTCCATCCTTAGAAACGATTACACAACCCACCATCGGATTGGGTGAAACATAGCCCAATCCTTTTTCAGCCAGGCTGAGTGCACGCTGCATAAAAATTTTATCCTGTCGGGTAGCCATTAAAACCGGTTATCTATTCTCTGAGTAATCTATCAATAAAAAAAGGGTAAGAGAAATTCCCCTACCCTTTCAAGATCAATAATAAATATTAACTCTTAACGAAGAATTTGACTACGATTGTCGGTGATACTTGCTCCTTCACGCAATCTATCAATAAATATTTCATTGAATGCCATAAATTTCTCTTGCTCCAATCTGTTTCTGATCTCAGATCGATCTGTAGATGACATATTAGCCGGATCACCTTTTTCAAGGTCAACTACACGAACAACAAACACTGCATTTTCACCTTCAACAGCACCGGAAGTCTGACCGGGCTCTAATTCAAAAATAGCACCGATTACTCTCAGTTCACGACCTGCTCCCGGAATACTTGAACCATTCATACGAATGTCACTGGCTGATTGTACTTCTCTATCTGAAGCAGATGCTAAAGATTCCATATCGGAATTTCCTTGCAGCCTTTCACTTACTCTTGAAGCCATAAGCTCTTTTCTCTTTTGAGTACGAACCGCATTTTCAACCTGAGATCTTACCTCCTCAAATGGTCTTGTACCTTCAGAAGTTTTTTCAAGCATCTGTGCTACGATAAATACATCATCCAGCTCAATCGGATCAGAAATTCTGTTTTCACGAAGATTTTCTAAAGTTCTTAAAGTCTGTTCACTAGCTCCTAAACCCGGAATAAACGGATTATCTTTGGTAGCTGTTGCCTGTTGAACTTCAAGTTCGCGACGTTCTGCTTCCTCATCAAATCCATCAGACTCGGCATAAAACTGGAACTCTTCTGCTTCTTCAGCAAGTCTGTCAATCGTTCCAATGGGATCGGCTTCTACACCGTAAGAGAGTACAGCAAATTTAATCTCATCTCCGCGCTGATCAATTTTCTTGAATACAAACGGGTCTCCATTTATAATAACTACATCTGATACTTCTCCAACTTCCAGATCAATAACGGGACTGTAGTCCTCACGAATATCTTCAACCGCTACAAAATTACCTCTGTATGGTACTGCTGATTGATACCGCAAGACAAAAAGTGAGTCGTTCATCGCATCTTCAAAAGCCGGCCTCAAGTCTTCAACTTCTTGAACCGTATTCGTAGTATCTTGAGAAGTAGGAGTTTTATCCCAGCTTACAAACTGAAAACTGTAGGTCTCACTTTGTTGAAAACGAGAAGAGTTATTATTATAGTAACTTCTCAGCTCATCCTCAGAAACAGTAATTTCGTCATTCGATATTTCACTGTAGGGGAATCTTACATATTCAATATCAGCAAATGAATTTGAACGAATAAATTCATTGCGAACATCCAGAGAGCTTACCTGCATACCTGAAGAGATAAAGTTATTAAGCTTCTCCTGTCGTCTATTTTCACGCAGCTGCTGCTCAATCATGATCCAGATTTCGCTGTTCTCCGGAGCTTCAATTGCAGCACGAAGAGCAATTTGGTCAATGGTGCCATCTTCCTGCTGAAATTGCTCGCGAATAAACGGTGCCGGGTTATCTCCGGTAACCATATCCATGAGCTCACTCTCTGTAACAGTAATTCCCAGTTCAGAAATCTTCTGTTCGATAAGCCGCGCTGCAACCAAATCTTCCCATGCCTGATTTTCATACATTGCTCTCATTTCTGGTGACATTGGCCGGTCGGATTGCTCGCTGAATTGATCTGTGTAAAAGCTTACACGCTGATTGTACTCATCAATCGAGATTTCATCACCATTTACCGTTCCTAAATTTCTGGGACCTACGGCCATCGCATCAAAAACCTGCGTATCTGCCAAAACCCACAATATTCCAAACGAGAAAATCAGTATCCACAAAATTGACGCGGTACTGTTCCTCATTTTTTCCATTACACCCATGAGAAAAACCTCTGAATCTTCAATTTAAATTTATGTGAAAAAAATGTTTTTAATAGCCTGAAAATATACGACAACACATTACGAACCGCAATTCAATGCTCAGATTGTAATATCATTTTGACATCACTAAAATACTTCGATGATGCTCATATGTTTCAAATAACGACCGGGATCTTCATTAATTCCCTTTACCAATTCATTCATCTCCTTCGTCAACTGGTCCAGATTTTCGTACAAGGACGGATCGTTTACAAGTTTGCCCATTGTACCTTCGCCTCGATTTACCTTATCCAATATTTGGTTCAGGTTGCCAGTTGCTTCCTCGAGTTCGGTACGCACTTTGTGCAGTTCACTTACATTCTCTTCCAGTGAAGCCAGTAAGCTATCAACCCGCGGACGATTATCGGTTGTTAATGTATCAAGCTGCTTCATCGTTCGAGAAGCAGATTTTATGGCACTGTCAATATCCCTCTGATTGTTCTCTAGTGTCTCAGAGAGAATTTGCATTGTTTCATCAGCATTTTTCAGAGTTTGATCCACGGAGGTTCTGGTTTCATCATCCAACGTGGCATTAAGCTGACGTAAAAACTGATTGAGCTCAGATAGTGACTCGGAGACATCACCGGCAAGCTCTTCCCCCTTGCTGCCCAATACTTCGCTAACACCTTCTATGTAGACTCCATCAATTTCTCCCCCATATTCAACATTATTTTCAGAATCCCCTAACTGGATCACAATCGATTTACCCTCCACAATACCAAGTGACGTAAGTTGAGCTTCTGAATCTTCAGGTATTTTCAAATCTTCGTTTAGCTGCATGGTTACCCGAACACGATTTTCGGACGTTAATCGAACTCTGCTAACCGACCCAACTTTAACCCCTTTTAAATTCACCAAACTACCTCTATTGATGCCGTCTCCCCGATCAAAAACAGTTGATATTTCAAGAGTTTGCCTGAATATGGGGACATCTCTCATAAACCGAAAACCCACGATCGCCACAATAATCGCCAGCAAGACTGTGAGTCCAATTTTCACTTCGTTCTTCATTCCTTATTCCTTTTATTCATAACTTAAATTTGATACTCACTCGCTCTTATAAAGCTCGTCAACTCGCGATGATCACTGGTTTTCATTTCCTGAACGGAGCCTGACCAACTTAACTTCCCTTGATCCAGAAAAGCTACACTGTCCGCTACATCCAAAACGCTATGCATATCGTGTGTAACCATTATTGAGGTGATATCCAGAGTATCTGACATACTGTTTATTAACTCATTAATTTCGTCGGCCGTTTTCGGGTCAAGCCCCGAGGTTGGCTCATCGTACATGATGTATTCCGGTTCTAGAACAATAGCTCGGGCAATACCCACCCTCTTTCTCATCCCCCCGGATAATTCCGAAGTCTCCTTATCAGCTGCACTTTCGAGGTTTACATATTTCAAAGATTGCATAACATTTTCCCGGATTTCCTCTTCGGTCTGATCCGTAAAATAACGAAGGGGGAAAGCTACATTTTCGAACGTATTTATAGAATCGAAAAGTGCCGATCCCTGAAACAATACACCAAATTTTTGTCGCATTATTCTCTTATCCACATAGTCCAGATCAAAAATATTCTCCCCGTCAATAAGTACTTTACCTGAGTCAGGTTCTAACAGCGCATTGATATGCTTAAGGAGCACGGATTTCCCGCAGCCAGACCGGCCAATAATGGCAACAGTCTCACCATCACGAATCTTGAATGAGACGTCCTGCCATACCAGTAGATCGCCAAAAGATTTTTTAAGTTGTTGAATTTCGATCATAGTAACAGAGCCGCTAATAAGAAATCTGCCAACAGTACAAGAATACACCCTAAAACTGTGGCATCTGTAGTACTTTTCCCAACACCTTCCGCTCCACCTCTGGCAAAATACCCTTTATAACAGGCAACAGAAGTAATAATAAACCCAAAAACAATCATTTTAGTAAACCCGAAAATAACGTTCCACGGATAAAAGTACATCCGCGCACCTTGCAGGAAATCGGCCGGCGGAACCTGGCCCGAGAAAAATCCGGCTGCCACACCACCGGTAATGCCACAAACACTTGCCACTATATAAAGAACCGGAAACATAAAAATTCCGGCGAGCACCCTTGGTACAACTAAAAAAGATACCGAATTAAAACCCATCGATTCCAATGCATCAATCTGTTCACTCACCCTCATCGTTCCAAGTTCTGTAGCAACCCTTGCACCTACTTTACCCGCCAGCACCAAACTTGAAATTACGGCAGCCAATTCTATTAATATCGACTCTGATACAATAGCACCGATTGTGGAAAGGGGGATAAATGCAGACTGCAGCTGATAAGCTGATTGCAGTGTCATCACTGACCCTGTAAATATTCCCGTAAGCATTATAATGGGAACAGAGTCGTAACCAACTTTTACAAGCTCCTGAAATAAATTCTTACGGTAGGTACTAAACTCAGTAGAAGACCTTAGTGCTTGATAAAGTAGTGAACTATATTTTCCCAGTTCATTGAGATAGTGCATTTATACGCCTTAACTAACATTAACCGGTAGAATTAAAGCCGGCTTTGTATGATAAGTTTAAAGGCACTAATATTACAAAACTTTTACTCCAAATGTGCTGTTATTTCAAACCAAGCTTACTCTATTATAATATATTGAAGAAGAACAAAAACAACGATGGATAGTTGTACCGGTGAGCACTTAGTACTAAAAAAATTGTATCTTCAGGCAACTGATTTTAACTGATTAACCCCAATAATAGATGTTTCGATATTTTACAGCCGGTGAATCTCACGGTCCCGGATTAACAGGAATTTTAGAAGGCGCACCCGCCGGTCTTCAACTCAGCGAAGAATATATAGAACAACACCTTGTTCGCCGTCAGAAAGGGTATGGTAGAGGCGGAAGAATGGCTTTTGAAAAAGATAAAGCTATTATTCAATCCGGTGTTCGTTTCGGGAAAACCACCGGAGCACCCATTGCTCTTTCAATGATAAATCGTGCATTTGAAAAGGATGACAGTAATTGGCCAAAAGTAATGGCTAAAGACGGAAGCCGTGGAGATGTTGAAAGAATTACCCTCCCCCGCCCGGGTCATGCCGATTTAGTTGGAGTACAAAAATACGGGTTTGATGATATCCGCCCGGTAATCGAAAGATCCAGCGCCCGCGAAACAGCCATGCGGGTAGCCTGCTGCTCTGTTGCCCGAGCATTTTTAAAAGAGCTTGGAATTGAGATCGGAGGACATGTTATTCAAATAGGGTCCGTGGGTTATAAAGGCTGGGATAAAATACGATCCCTCGCCGACCCGCTAATATCTCAGGGTGCCGAAAATATTTATAAAGAAGCTGATAAATCCGACGTACGCTGCCTGGATGACAAACTGGGTGGTGATATGCGGGAAGAGATCAAGCATCGTAGAAAAGAGGGCACCTCACTTGGCGGGATTTACGAAATCATTGTAACCGGTTTACCTGCGGGATTGGGCAGTTATGTTCATTGGGACAGAAAAATAGATGGACAGTTAGCTCAAGCCATTGTGAGTACTCAGGCAATGAAGGGAGTTGAAATTGGCCTGGGATTTGAAGCCGGCAGAAGCAGAGGTCACGAAGTACATGATGAAATCATGTATGAAGATCACTTCTCCAGACGAACAAATCGTGCCGGTGGTATAGAGGGTGGAATGACGACTGGAATGCCCATCATTTTAAGAGGTGTGATGAAGCCGATCCCAACCATGATCAAACCTTTGAAAACAGCGGATCTGGATACAAAAGAGGAACAGGAAACACGATACGAACGCTCGGACGTCTGTGCATTGCCGCGTGCTGTTGTTGTGGCAGAAAGTGTGATCGCACCAATTCTAGCCAACGCTATACTCCAGAAGTTTGGCGGTGATTCAATGGAGGAAATTCAATCCCGTTTCAGGAAAGTGAATTCATGAGTGACGAACAGCAAAAAATCAAAAAGCTGGCATTAAACATTAAGAAGAATCCTAATGATTCATTTTCGAAGTTTGCCCTGGCGCTGGAACTCTTGAAAAGAGAACAGGTAACAAAAGCAATTCTGCTATTCGAGTCTATTTTAAAACAAGAACCTGGCTACTTGGGCGTTTATTATCATTTAGGTAAACTATATCAGCAGACAGGCAATGTTAAAAAAGCAGGCGAGTTATTTACAAAAGGTATTCAGTTAGCTGAGGAAAAAAATAACAGCAGAACAAAATCTGAGCTATCAGAAGCTATGGAAACCCTTAAGATCGAAACGGACTATGACAGTTAGACTTCAATCAATTATTTTTGTAATCGTTACGATTTTTATTTTCTCTTTTCTTTTGTTGCCCGATGATGCACACGCTCAACAACCGGCAACAACGCATACCGTTCAAGCCGGAGAAACACTTTTTAGCGTAGCCCGTCAATACGATCTGGCAGTTGGCGATTTACGACGATGGAACGACCTCGACAGCGATAATCTCTCTGTAGGTCAGGTTCTCAGAATTGCCCCTCCCAAAGCAGAAAATCAGATTACTCATACCGTAAAAGCTGAAGAAACTCTATTCTCAATCTCAAGACAATACGATGTAAGTATTGCTGAAATCCAACAATGGAATGATCTTCAGACAACAAATCTAACGCTTGGAACTGAACTTACAATATATTTACCTGATGAAGATCAGGAACTTGAATCTGAAGAATTAACTGAAATTGAACCGTTAGATGAGGAGCGAGAACCTATTGTCCGGCAAGATGATGATTCCTCACTCAACACTTATTACACTGTTCGCAGCGGTGATTCACTTTACAGAATTGCCAATCAGCACGGTTTAACTATCGATGAACTAAAGCAGCTGAATAACCTTGAAAGTGATATGCTGCGTGTTGGCCAGCGACTAACGGTTCCATCCGACCGCTCATCTGCACCCTCCGTCACTGAAGGTGATACCGAATCGACACCTCAGGGAAAATTTGTGCAGTATCGTGTTCAATCCGGTGAAACAGGTGAGACGCTTCTTGAAAAATTTGAAATGAGTGAGGATGAGCTTTCAGTGCTAAATCCAACTCTTAGCATGAACCAAATTGGCCCCGGGCAGCGTGTAACAGTATTACTTCCGCCAACAAGATCATTCCAAAATCCCTACAGAACAGAATCTGATCTCGAAAATCTGGGAAGTGTCTCCGTGTTTAAATATTCAAATAGCGATATTGCCAATCCAACCACAAGCGGTGAGCTATACAATCCTAATCAGCTAACAGCCGCCCATCCCAACATTGCGTTAGGTAAGGTTATATACATCGAAAATCCTACAACCGATCATGGTCTTTTTGTGAAGATAAATGACCGCCACTCCGGTGATGGTTTGAAACTTTCGTCAGCAGCCTACGAAATGTTAAACTTTAACTCTATTGAACAGGCAAGAGTTACAATTTATCTGGATCAGTAACTGCTTACTACCTCTCCGTATTCATGAAAAAGTATTTTAGACAGACCAACGGGCTTCTGTACAGTTATTTAATTTCGATTCCGTTGCTGCTGCTTTATGAGATATTAATTCTTATCTCCCAACCTCAGGGAAATATTGCCAGAATATCGGTTGATGTTTGGTTTAAATCTTTTTTTACGTATTTCGGACTAGATGCCATCTCTGCAACTCTGATAGTGGCAGCAGTTATCGGTGGGATCATTGTCTATAAAAAAAGAGGAGAACTAAAATCGGTACGAAAAAATTACCTGATGCTAATGATTGGAGAGGCTGCATTTTACGCGGTTCTTGTAGCCTTAGTTGTATCTAATGTGATAGATTCCATTTTGCTGCAATCTGCCAACGGCATGACCGGTGATTTTAATAAACTTCAACTTATCGCTTTATCACTTGGAGCAGGACTCTATGAAGAACTTTTTTTCAGAGTGATTCTCGTTAGCTTTTTGATTTTTGTATTTGATAAAATATTGAAGAATAAAAATTACTCAACTGGCGTTGCTGTAGTTTCTGCTGCGTTAATATTTAGCGGAGTACACTATGTAGGCGATTTCGGCGATATATGGCTGTTAAGCTCTTTTTTATTTCGGTTTTTGTTTGGCTTAGCGTTAAATCTTATTTATGTTATAAGAGGATTTGGGATGGCTGCATGGACTCATGCAATCTATGATTTAATCGTTGTAATTAACTTATTACCAACATAAAATACCCACGGGTCTTAAGATTAATTTACTCGGTCGATCAATTCTTTCAATTGGAATGAATCCTTGAGAGAATCTATTTTATAAGAGTTATATTAATATCTGGGGTTTGGATCACTCGGGTAGAAACTCAACTTTCAATTAATTTCAGACTCATTCTATCGAGGAAGGGATGTCTTCACTTACAAAGAAAGAATTAAGAAAACAAGACGATTTCAATGAGGAAATTATCCCTCATCTTGACGCCTTGTACAATTTTGGACTAAGGCTCACTTCTGATCCCAACGATGCTGAAGATCTAGTTCAAGATACCATTGTAAAAGCCTACCGTTTTTTCGACAGCTACGAAAAGGGTACAAATGCAAAAGCCTGGTTATTCCGGATTTTAAAAAATTCATACATCAACAATTATCGAAAAAAATCCAAGAAACCTCAGGAAGTTGATTACGATGAGGTTGCATCATTTTATGAGTCTATAAGAGCGGAACGAACAGAAACTTCCGATATGGAAGACAAAATGTTCCGCGAATTGATTGATGACGATATTTCAAATGCTTTGGATGAAATACCTGAAGATTTCAGGACCGTTGTTCTTTTGTGTGATGTAGAAGATTTTACCTACGAAGAGATTGCAAACATGCTCGACGTACCCATTGGAACCATCCGGTCAAGACTTCATAGGGGTAGGAATTTGCTCAAAGCACAATTGATGGACTACGCTACTAAAAAGGGTTACACTCAAGATTGATTTTCAGATACAGGAATGACAATCCTGATTGTTGTGCCCTTATTGATTTCTGAATTAAGCACAAACACCTTCCCGTTGTGATAGTCCTCAATAATTCTTTTTGTCAAGCTTAAACCCAACCCCCATCCTCTCTTCTTGGTACTGAATCCGGGTTTGAAAACATCACTCAAATTCTTTTTATCTATTCCCGTTCCCGAATCTTCAATATCGATATAGAGCTGAGGTCCATCCTGCGTAACTACAATAGAAACATAAGCGTTTTCTGAGCTTGATTTAATAGCGTCCATAGCATTTTTAATCAGGTTCTCAATTGCCCACTGAAATATTTCAGGATTAAGATTCGCTTTCGCATTGGTCTCTATTGATTTTTTTACTTCAATATTCTTTCCTAGCTGGGGCAGGCGTTTTTCCATATATGCGAGTACCTCATCTATAATCGGATCTATGCTTACGCGTTTTAACTCAGGGTGTGAACCAATTTTATTGAATCGCTCTGCAATTCCCTTCAAACGGCTCACATCTTTTTCCACTTCATATGCAATGGACAGAGTCTGTTCGTCCTCCTGATGACGATCCTTCAGAAGCTGTAGCCATCCATACATGCTGGAGAGGGGTGTTCCAAGCTGGTGAGCGGCTTCCTTGGCCATCCCCACCCATAGATTTGACTGCTCAGACCGGGTAATGCTTCGATACGTTGTGAAACCCATTCCCATCAACAAAGCTAATATTCCAAATTGGACATATGGGAAGTAACGAAGGTATTGAATGGTGGGACTCTCACCGTAATAAACATATCTTCGCCTTATTTTTGGTTCCTCTCCAAATGAAATAGGAATTGGAGGAGTACTCACTGAATATTTGTCAATAAATTCTGTAACTGAAATATCAGGGTCATCCAAATTTCTTGCATAGACAATAAAGTTCGGTTCATCTACAACAATAACCGGAATATTAAACAGATCGGGGCGAATAATTTGTGAAAATACAAAACCTGCATTCGACTCATTCGCCTCAGCTTCCAATATCATCCGAGACAGGCTATCCGGTACATTTTGATATCTTTCTAGCTCATCTGCTACTGTAAACAGATCATTACTGGCTCGATCATGAGAAGGGAGATTATAAAATTCAAAAGCTTTAGACCATAACTCAATACTGGTTCTCTCCTGCTCCATGATTTTATTAAGCAGAAACTGGTTATAAAAAAAAGAAACTCCTGCCAAAATAATCAGCAGTATAACCAGAATAAGCTTGAGTCGGTTTAAGGGAAGCAATTTTCGCATTAAAACGCAGAGTGCAAGGTTTTATATAGTCACAGGCCTCAATATCTAAAAAAGAACACTCCCAAACCAACTCCAGAAGAATTAGTAGCGTAACTTATGCAGATGCTTTCTGCTTTTCGTACACAGGTGGGGCTTTCTTTTCAATCGTCTCTCTCGTTACAATGCACCTTTTCACGTTTTTCATTGAAGGCAAGGTAAACATCACATCCAGCATAGCATCTTCTAATATAGACCTGAGGCCACGTGCGCCGGTTTTACGATCTCTTGCACGCTCCACAATTGCCTGAAGTGCATCATCCTCAAATACCAACTCGACATCTTCCATATTAAACAGTTTTTTATACTGTTTAGTAATGGCATTTTTGGGTTTGAGCAGTATTTCGACCATTGCGTCGTCTGAGAGATGTTCTAAACCACAGATAATAGGTAGCCGTCCGATCAATTCCGGAATAAGGCCAAACTTCTGTAGATCTTCAGGTTCAATTTTGGTAAATATCTTTGGATCATCCTTGTCAATAATCACCTGATCTTCAGAGTGAAAGCCCATAGAGCTAACAGACAATCTTCTGGAAATAATCTCTTCAAGGCCACTAAACGCTCCACCACAAACAAACAGGATATCAGATGTATCCAATTGGATAAAACTCTGTTCAGGATGCTTTCGCCCTCCTTTTGGCGGAATGTTAGCGGTGGTTCCTTCTAAAATTTTAAGAAGAGCTTGTTGCACTCCTTCACCTGAAACATCTCTCGTGATGGAAGGATTATCACTTTTTCTGGAGACCTTGTCAATTTCATCGATATAAACGATACCTCTTCTTGCACGGTCTACATCATAGTCTGCTGCCTGTAACAAATTACTTAGTATGCTTTCAACATCTTCGCCTACGTAACCTGCCTCAGTAAGAACGGTAGCATCAGCAATGGTAAATGGCACATCAATAACATCAGCTAAAGTTCTGGCAAGAAGTGTTTTTCCTGATCCTGTAGGACCCAGAAGACAAATATTACTTTTTTCAATGCGGGTATCATCATAATTCGCATCTGCGCCGGCTGAAATACGTTTATAGTGGTTATAAACAGCAACAGACAATGCTTTTTTAGCATCATCCTGGCCAATCACATAGTCGTCAAGCTTCGCTTTAATCTCAAGCGGCTTGAGCATCGGCTTGTACTTCTTCTCTCTTCTCTTGTTCAGAGCAGCGAGATCACTTTCTATAATACTGGAAGCATCCTCAACACAGTGATTACAGATGTAAACATCAGGACCTGCAACCATCGAGCTCACCTCGCTGTTCGTTCTTCCACAAAATGAACAGGTAACTTGATCTTTATTCTTCTTACTCATGGCTGCCGCAACGTTTAATTAAAAATCTTAACTACTTCTTCTCTTCTCTTTTCATTACTCGATCTATAAGGCCGTAATCTTTCGCCTCATCTGAGGTCATCCATTTATTACGATCAGAATCTTTTATCACCTGTTCAATGGTTTGGCCGGAATGATGGGCTATGATTCCACTCAGCTCTTTCTTCAAGCGAAGTATTTCCTGGGCTTCAATTTCAATATCACTGGCCTGCCCCTGCACACCACCTAATGGCTGATGAATCATTACTCTTGAGTGAGGAAGTACATTTCTTTTTCCCTTAGCTCCGGCAGTTAACAACACGGCTCCCATCGAAGCGGCCATTCCCACGCAAGTTGTAGCAACATCGCACTTGATATATTGCATTGTATCATAAATTGCCATCCCTGCAGAAACAACACCACCAGGGCTGTTAATATAAAGATTGATATCTTTTTCCGGATCCTGAGACTCCAAAAACAGAAGCTGCGCAACAATTGTACTTGCTACAGCATCATTAATGGGTGTTCCAAGAATAACAATTCGGTCTTTTAACAGACGAGAATAGATATCGTAAGCACGCTCACCACGGTTGGTTGTTTCCACAACCATGGGAATTAAATTATTTTGCACCGGAGTTGAGTTGCTCATATCGGGAAATTCAAAAAGGGGTTGTTTTGTGCTCATGACTTAGCCGTGAATTTATTTGTCGTCTTTTTCCTGTTTCTCTTCTCTCTTTTTACGAAAATCGTCTTTCGAGAGTTCATTTATTTTAACGACATCATTTAATTTATCAAAAACTTTGTTTTCCCGAATGCTGGTACGCAGACTTTCGAGCTGATTCGGGTTTTGAGCATAATAGCCTTTCAGCTGATCAGCAGACATTCCATGCTTTGCAGCTTCCATACCAATAAACTCATCAATATCTTCTGGTTTTATTTCGATGTCATCGAATTTGTCCTGAAGCTTCTCACTAATAAATGCCCATTTGCCTTCGCGAACTGCTTGCTCTCGCATATTTTCCTTGTACTCGCTAAAATCAAAATCTTCAGGCAGCTGCCCTCCTGATTGTTGCTTTGCATACTCAACGTAAGAGTCCAGAATTTGGTCCTGCATCACTTCAGGCACTTCAATGTCATGCTCCTCGGTTAAAGCATCGATCGCATCCTGCTTGAACATGTCTTCAGCTGACTGATCGTAATACTCCTGCATCCTACTTTTGATGAAGCTCTTAAACTCATCTACATTCTTCGCTTCACCGTTAGACTGCTCCTTCACAAACTCATCAGAGAGCTCAGCCTTATCCATCACTTCAACTTTTTTGACATGGATCTCAAAACGATCTGCTTCATCGTCTTCGCCAATCTCCATTTTAACGACGTCGCCTTTCTTCTTACCAACTAATTTTTCTCGAAAATCCTTTGCACCTTCCTGTCTCAGATCAAGTTTTTGATCTTCATCTTTTTCACCCTCAACAGGATTACCATCCTCATCCAATGAAACGGCATCAACGGTTACCTGAGATTCTTCAGTAATTTCCTCTTCAGTCTCTTTCCAGTTGCCTTGACGTTCGAGCGTTCTTTCAATCTCCTCATCAACTTCTACGTCTGTTACATCGTGAACCATCTTGTCCACTTCAACCTTCTCTAAATCAGTTAATTCAAACTCAGGTTTTTTACCAACCTGAAATTTTACCTCAAGCTCATCATTTTCCCAGTTCATATCGAGCATTTTGGTCTCGCCAACCGGCTCATGTTCAGGAACGATCTCTTTCTCATACACTTCCTGCACATACGAGTTTATCTCCTCCATCTCAATCTCTTTGCCAAAACGTTTTTTCACGAGACCGAGAGGAACGTGACCGGGACGAAATCCGGGCATTTGAATCTGTTTTTGGTATTTTTTATAAGCTTTGTCAAATTTAGAAGAGAGATCGTTTCTTGTTGCTTTTACGATAATCTCTTTATCTACGGATGTTATATCCTGAACAGAAATGTCCACGTGCTGTATGATTTAATTTTCAGATAATATGTAAGATTGGAAGTACGAGAGGGGGGACTCGAACCCCCACACTGGTTAAAGTACTAGATCCTAAATCTAGCGCGTCTACCAATTCCGCCACTCTCGCAACTAACTTCTGACTAAATACTATTTTGAATCAGAGCCTAAAAAGTTAACGTTTTTTTCTTCTGAATTCAACAATTTCGAATTACTTTATTTAATGTTTATACGGGTACCGTTTTACCCTTTTTTGTAGCTTAAGTAAAACAAAGATTAAGATTACTTTCATCATGTTTAAAAACCTTCGTTTAATTTATATCACCACTAAAGATCGCAGTGAAGCTGAACGTATTGCCAAGATGCTTGTTGAGGAAAACCTTGCTGCTTGTGCCAATATAATTGACAATATGGGCTCCGTGTACAAATGGAAAGATAAAGTAGTAACAGAGAATGAATGCATACTCATTGCAAAAACAAGCTACAGCAACGTGCAGTTACTAACCCAGAGAGTTAAAGAGCTCCATTCATACGAAGTGCCGTGTGTTGTTTCATTAAAAATTTCCGAACAGGAAGGAAATCAGGACTACATTAACTGGGTGGCCGGCTCTGTCAAACCACCTCTATCTTCAGAAGAAAAACTTAAGAACTCCTGAAATGCCTGTAACATTTGTCAAAGAAAAGTTTACAGCTACAGCAACGCTAGATCGTCCCGAGGCGATGAACGCCATCAACTTTGAAGTGATGGGTCGGCTAGAATCCATACTTGATGATATTGAACAAGACGATAAACTTCGTCTGTTTATTTTAACCGGTAAAGATAACCGTTTTATTTCCGGTGGGGACTTAAAAGAATTTCACAGCATTGATGATGCCGATGGAGCCCGAAAGATGTCTTCCCGAATGCTCAAAATTTTGGAAAGATTTGAACTACTGAAGTGTTGGACTCTTGCCGCTGTAAACGGGCACGCATACGGTGGCGGCTGGGAAACTATGCTAAGTTTTGACTTCAGGATTGCCAAAGCTTCTGCCCGCTTTGGATTTACTCAGGGAATGTTCTACCTACCTCCCGGATGGGGTGGGTTAACCCGATTAAGTGAAGTTGTAGGCAAAAGCGTAGCAGATTACTGGCTTGCCTCTCAGAAAGTCATTGATTCAAATGAGGCCCTGCAATCCGGTCTGATCCAGGATATTTTTCCCGATGATAAATTTGAATCATCACTTTATAATCTGACAGAAAAACTTACCCTTAATGACCGAGCTTTTATTGAATATATGAAGCGGAAAGATCACCGTAAAATCACTGATGAATTGGAGCCCTTCACTCAATTTTGGGAAAGCGAGGAGCACCTTTCAAGAGTGACAGATTTCTTAAACCGAAAACAGTAATATTTTAATTTTTTTTACGATCTACCCGAACGTCCTGGCACTCATTTTAGTTGTTTTAGTTGTAAACAATTTCATATTAAACTAAACAACAATTATGAGTGTAAAAGGAAAAATCGAAGACGTATATCAACACGTACAGAACGGAACAGCTTTAGACGCATTTGAAAAATATTACGCGGATAATGTAACCATGATTCTGGAAGACGGTACCGCCGTTGAAGGTAAAGATGCGAACAGAAAACGTGAAAATGAGTTTTTCGACAGCGTAGAATCATTTAATGGAATGGAAGTAGTTGGAATTACCGCTAACGAAGAAACCGAACAAACCGCCGTGGAAAGCTGGATGGACGTCACCTTTAAGGGCGGGAACAGGATGAAACTCGAGCAAGTTGCTACCCAGGACTGGGAAGATGGTAAAATTGTAAGAGAACGATTCTATGGCACACAGCAGAATTAATTCTGCCAGTTTTTAGGATTATCAAAAGCCCTTCAGAAATGGAGGGCTTTTATTTTATAAGTTCCCCTTCGAAGGGGGGAGATGTTCGTAAGAGCCGAGGGGGATGTTTGCGGAGCACTGTTCTATATCATTTTCATTTCAATTACAAAACCAATACTTAAGCAGGGATACACCCCTTCCTCTCTTTCGCTAAAGCTTCAGAGAGTACTCCCCTTGAGGGGAGATTTCTTTTAGAACTCACCTCACTTTTGAAAGTAATTCCCAGCGAATGGAAGACAATTTCTTAAACCCACTCTCTCGGGTTCTCCAAAACATCCATCAATTCAGCCTCTTTAGAACCCGGTTTTGGTGAATGATTATAATCCCATCGTACCTCAGGCGGTAAACTCATCAATATCGACTCAATTCTTCCTTCTGTTTTTAAACCGAACAGGGTGCCACGGTCGTGAATTAAATTAAATTCAACATACCGGCCTCTTCGAATCTCCTGCCAATATCTCTGTGCACGATTGTAGGGCTCCTGAATTCTGTCTTTTAATATCGGAAGATATGCATCCAAAAAAGCAGAACCGGCCTCTTCGGTGAATGAGTGCCAATCTTTCAAAGATCGCTTTTCATCCTCACGAAGATAATCAAAAAACAGCCCTCCAATTCCACGGGCTTCACCCCGGTGTGAGTTATAAAAATATTCATCGCACTGTTTTTTAAATTTCGGATAGAGATTCTCACCATGTCTGTCACATGCTTTTTTGAGTACTGAATGAAAATGAACTGCATCCTCTTCAAACAGGTAATACGGTGTCAGATCTGCACCGCCGCCGAACCAACCGTCCACCGGCTTGTCCATATCCTCGTCTTCATAAAGTTCAAAGTATCGAAAATTGGCATGTACGGTTGGTACCATCGGGTTTTTGGGATGAATAACCAAGGAAATTCCACCCGCCCAAAACCATCCGCTCTCAACCTTAAAGTGCTCTTTTATCGGATCAGGCAGCTCTCCGTGTACCGTTGAAATATTTACTCCGCCCTTTTCAAAAACATCTCCTTTTTCAATCACACGGGTTCGGCCTCCCCCACCTCCTTTTCGGGTCCATTTGTCTTCCCGGAAATCAGCAACGCTATCCAACTCCTCTAATGCAGAACAGATTTCGTCCTGAAGATTTTCAATGTAGGAAGTAAACGAATCTCTGATGGTTGACATGGGGTTTTATTTAAGTTTATTATTTGTAAGTCCCTTCCTGGCAGGAGAAAATTGAAATAAAAACAGTGAAGCTGATTTATATAAGCTTGGAGTTTATTTAGTAATTTGACTTCAAACCATACTTTTACACACCCCTAAATCCCCTCTCAAGAGGGAACTATTTTTAGTCATCATTTATACTCTTTGACGGTATCAACAAAAGCGCGTGCGTGATCAACGGGTACGTGGGGAAGAATTCCATGGCCCAAATTCGCTATATATTTCTGAACGCCAAACCGATCAACCATGCGTTTCGTCTGTTTCTTAATTTCAGGAATGGGTGCCAGCAATTGAGTGGGATCAAAATTTCCCTGAAGGGTTATTTCGTTTCGCGTTTTTTCTCGGGCAAATTCGGGTGAAACCGTCCAGTCGATCCCAAGTGCAGACGCACCGCTTTTATAACTCAACCTTTCCAATGCATACCAGGATCCTTTTGCAAACAGAATCACAGGCACATCTTTGATCGATTGAGTGATCTCCATCAAGTATGGCAAAGCCCACTCATTAAAATCGTCCGGACTAAGCAGACCGCTCCAGGAATCAAACACCTGAATCGCCTGAGCACCGGCCTTTACCTGGGCTTGCAAATAATCGATTGTAGCTTTTGTGAGCTCCTTCATTACATGCCTCGAGGCGTCGGGATGCTGATAGAGAAAAGATTTCGCCTTATCAAAGTTCTTGGATCCTTCGCCCTGCACCATGTAGCAGAAAAGTGTCCATGGTGCTCCGCCAAAGCCAATCAGTGGAACTCTGCCGTTCAACTCATGACGGGTAAGGGTAATTGCCTTCATGACGTGATCGAGCTTTTGTGGCACATCTTCTGCCAGTATGGAAAACGCATGATCAACGGTTTGAATATTGTTTTCCAACACCGGCCCTTTTCCTTTTACAAGATCTACGTCAATGCCGAGTGCCTGCGGAATAGTAAGAATATCGGAAAATATGATAGCAGCGTCAGGCTCCAGCTCATCAATCGGTTGAATGGTAATTTCACAAGCCAGTTCCGGTGTCTCAACCCGCTCAAAAAACGTATACTTTTTTCTCAGTTCCATGTATTGAGGAAGATAACGACCGGCCTGCCGCATCATCCAAACAGGTGGACGATCAACTTCTTCCCCTTTTAGTGCTCTGAGAAAAAGGTCATTTTTAAGTTCAGGAAAACTATGAGACATGGATTTTTTTGTTTCTGAGTTACTGTTATTTAACCTAATTAACTGTCAAATTCTGATCTCGTTTAAAACTCTGGAGGTAAATGCCAGAAAATCTTCGGTATTTGTTTTTGGTGATACGTGGACATTGCGACCCGATTCGATACTCAGTTCTTGTGCCGTAGTGTGGCCAATTGCAAACAGTTCTGGCAGATTACCACCCCTGAAACCTCCGCTCTTACGAAACGCTTCTACAGCGCTTGGACTGTAAAAAAGTATACCTTCTGCGTCAATGCCCCTAATCTTCATTTGGTTTATTATTGTCTTATAGACAACCAGATCTTTTATATCGATATCAGAGCTTTCCAAAGCCTGGCGCAACTCTTCTCGACGGCGATTTCCGCAAAAATGAAATACCGTAGCGTTCCTCAAACCGGATTGATTCAAATCGGCAGCAATTTTCTCACCCAGTTGTTCACCATAGCTCAATTCCGGAACTACTGCGGTATATCCCAACTCTTGCAGAGTAGATGCCGTTTTTTCACCAACAGCATAGAAAACCACATTGCTTGGGATTGTATATCCTTGCTCCATCAGTTTCTGCAGTGCATTAACTCCATTCTGGCTGGTAAAAGCAAATATTGGTGACTCCGCATCTTCTATAGAGCTCACAACAGAGCTCCAATTCTTACGAAATTCAAAACGAATGGCAGGTTCAACGGATACGTCTAATCCCAGATCATCGGCAAGCTGCAGCTGTTGGTCCGTCAGCTTTCGAGTGACTAAAATCTTATGACGTTTTTTCATAGGATTTGCCGATTCAGGTTGATTGCAATTAAGAGCGTAGATCGGCTACAATTTCAGAGGCACCCATTTCGAGTAATTTTCTGCCCGCTTTTCTGCCCAGCCCTTTCGCGTCGCTTATCGGCGCCGACACTTCAATATCGTACTGAAGGGATCCATCTGTTTTTAGAGCAATCGCTGAAAGATGCACACTTCCATCAATAATTTCCGCAAATGCACCTACCGGAGCGCTGCATCCGGCTTCCATCTCGTTGAGGAGCTCTCGTTCAATTCCGGTACATAAATCTGTTTCGTCGTGATTGAGCTGAGAAGTGACCTCCATCATCACTTTATCCTCTTCCCGGATCATGACTGCCATAGCACCTTGCGCCGGCGCCGGAACCATCCAGTCGAGATAAACAGAGATATTATCATCCAGCCCAATTCGTTTCAAGCCGGCCGAAGCAAATATTGCTCCATTCCATCCATTTTCATCCACTTTACGAAGGCGTGTATTTACGTTTCCGCGGATATTCGTAATCTCATGGTTTGGATAGCGATGCAGCCACTGAGCCCTTCTACGATTACTGCTGGTTGCAATTACTGCGCCGCCCGTATCTTCATTTAAAAAATCAGTTCCCCGAGGAGCAACCAATGCATCGCGCGGATCTTCTCTTTCCATCACTGCACTCACAATAAGTGGCAGCGGGTTTTCGGTAGGCAGGTCTTTAAAGGAGTGAACCGCAATGTCGATCCGGTTCTCAAGCAGTGCATCATCCAGTGCTTTGGTAAAAACTCCTTTACCACCCATTTCAGTAAGCGGAGTTGTTAAATCAAGGTCTCCTTCCGACTTTACAAAAATCAGTTCAGACTCATGTCCAAATTCTTGCAGTTTAGTCTGGACCTGTTTAGCCTGCCAGGTTGCCAATTCACTGTCTCTTGTGCCAATTCGAATTTTGTCACTCATGATTGCCGTTTTTGGCTTTGAGCTTAAACATCTCAGCTACCATCTCAGCAACCTCGTCTGATTCGTGATGATCTCGTAAATGCTCAATACTATACGCGGCTATTTTGTTCACAATTCTGCGAGTCATATTCTCAATCTTATCGTAATCGCCAGTGGAAATTTTATTCCTGAAAAAGTTCAGTTCGTCTTCACGGATTGAGTCAAATTTTCTAGTAAGTGCTTTGATTGTTGGCACCACACGCTGCTCATTTAGCCACAGCTTATAATCAGAAAACTCTTCGCTTATAATTTTCTTAACCGACGGAACCTGCTGTTCACGTTTTTTATATGCCTCATCTGTAACATCGCCGAGCATATCCATATTCGCTACATCCACAAAATCGAGTGTCGCAACGTTTGGGTCGATATTTCTTGGCACGGAGAGGTCCAGCATCACCTTAAATTTCGGATTCTCCATTGATGGCTGCATGTGCTCCGGGCGTATGATTGGAGTATTTGCGCCGGTAGCAACAATAACCAAGTCTGCATCTGCAATCTGTTCAGGCAGATGATTCATATCTGCAACCTCCAGATTAAACCTGTCTGCAACAAACTCAGCCCGATCTCTTGTTCTGTTGATCAGTGTCAACTTACTTGCTCCCAGGTTTACCAGATTCTTACAGGTAACTTTTCCAATTTTGCCGGTTCCAACCAACAGAATATTTTTATTCGTAAGATTATCGAAAGTCCTCATCGCAAACTGAACAGCTGCATACGCTACAGTAGCTGCGCCCTGCCCAAGTGTTGTTTCGTTCCGGGATCGTTTGTGCGCCCTGAATACATGCTGCATCAAGCGATGAAACTCACCGGATACCATAGCCTGTTTAGCCGCGTGCTCGTAGCCTTCCTTAACCTGTTTTACAATTTGGAGGTCACCCAAAATTTGTGAGTCGAGCCCCGTAGCCACTTTAAAAAGGTGCAACACTGCCCTCTCACCCTCATGCTCAAAACCGTAGCGATGAAACTCATCGAGTGTACCGTATGAGTAGTTGGTAAGCAGTCGTATTAATTCCCGGGTTGACACATTTTGGGCAAAAATCTCTGTACGGTTACACGTTGAGACTAAAAACAGGCTGGTAATCCCTTCACGGCGTGCTCCTTCCAGTAAAAGTTCCTTTCCCTCATCGCTAAGGCTGAACTTTTCCCGTATCTCAACCGGCGCATCCCAGTGATTTATCCCGACCACTACAAAATCCTGTACCGTTGGATGAATCATCCTCTATTTTATTACTTCAACCTTTGATTTTTCTTCACTATCCCATTGAACCGCATCCGGAGAGATCTCATGTTTTAATGAGTTCAGAGTCTCTTCTGCCAATGCTTTTATAAAGCCCGGATGATCGTTCAAACCTTTCATTACCTTCAGGTTTTCAAATTCAAAACCTTCTTCTTCTAGATCTTCTACCAATTCCACACCAAGCTCATACAGAGTTTCAATATGATCAGTAACGAATGCAATAGGCACCATCAGAAAATTTTTAATCCCATACTCCAAATGACGTTTCACCAAATCTTCTGTATTAGGCTGAGTCCATTTTTGAGGGCCTACCTTTGACTGAAACCCGAGCCAGTAGGAGTGCTTTTCTTCCCTGCGCTCCATAACGGCTTCCATCGTCTCTTTGATTTCAACCGTATAAGGATCACCGCTCCTAACCTCTAACAATGGAGTACCGTGCGCACTGAAAATAAGATGCGTTTTTCGGCGCGTTTCCTCATCCAACTCATCCAAAGCCTCGTCAATACGTTGGTTGATAGCACTCAGATAAGATTCATTCTTATAATAATTTTTGACATGAAACTCTTTCCAAGGCTTGTTCCCATCCGGGAATTTTTCCTTCAATGTGTCTTCCCAGTCACGAAAACTGCTCCCCGTAGTTGTCCAGGAAAACTGAGGATAAAGCGGCATAAGAACTGTGTGTGTAATTCCGTCTTCTACCATATCATCCATAATCTGATCGGCAAAAGGCAACCAGTATCTCATACAGGTATAGACTTTGACTTCATGCTCAGTTAAAATATTCTTAAAGTATTTCTCCAGGCCGCGTCTCTGCGATTCGGTTAGTCCGTTAATGGGAGAGCAGCATGTGGAAACTTCTTTATTCTTTCTATTAAAACAGTGCTTATTACCGGTACATCCATTTGGGCAACCGTTAATTTCTTTATAGTCCTCAGCTACGGACGGTGCTCGAAACTTCGAAATTACATTGGCAAACAGATTTTGAGCAGCTCCACCCCCTAATTTTATAATGTCTTCGTCTTTAAACAAATTACGGAGAAATTTTCTCACATTGTTTTCGTGGGTTGGCCCACCCAAGTTCATTAAAACTACACCAATACGCATTTTACCTGTTCTTATCATTTATGGGGGTTTACAATCATCAAAATAACTGTTTTTTTGTGAAGCGTTCGTGAAGAGTTAATCTTGCCCATTCATGTGCTCTCCTTTGATGAAACCTCTGGCTTTCAATTAGTTCGCTCGTTTAACCAGTGAATTTATTTTAAATTAATGCTACTTAATCTGTTTTTTTACGTTGAGCTATCTGACTCTCCAACAATTTTTTAACAAATAAGACAGTTTTTATTTGCAATGTTGGGCATCTATCAAGTAGATTCGGACTTAGGTTTAATAAACCCCTCTGCATGCTCAAATATTTCATAGAGTTTTTCGGCACCTTCTTATTGGTAGTAGCTTTAGGCATTTCGGGTGATCCAATTGCTGTTGGACTCATTTTGTCTGCTTTTATTTACATCGGAGCGGATCGCACCGGCGGACATTTCAATCCGGCCGTTACACTTGCAGCCTGGGCAGCGGATGAAATTCCTTCCTCAAAAATTTCAGCTAATATTTTTTCCCAAATTTTTGGAGCTTTAGCAGCTTCTGCATTTGTTTGGTGGATTTCGGGTACAACTTTTGTAACGCAACCGGACCCCAGCACAACCTTAAGTGGGTTTATCGCAGTGGAGTTTATCTTCTCTTTCTTTTTCATTCTCGTCTTTTTGTACTTCATCTATCCAAACAGACGCAGAAGAAATCCTGTTTATGGTATTATTGCAGGAGGAATTCTTGGAGCCTGTTACTACATTACCGAGCCTTATACCGGAGTTGGCCTTAATCCTGCGCTAAACCTCGGATATATAACCGCGGATACAATTAACAATGGGTATTCTTATTACCACTTGCCGGTTTATTTATTAACGCCTTTGTTAGGTGGACTCTCAGCTGCTTTTGTGCACCGTAAGCTTTCAACCTGATGGCAGCGTAAACCAGAAATCTGAACCTGATCCGGGTTTACTTTTTACAAAGATATCTGAATTATGGGCGCTGAGAATGCTTTTTACCACTGCTAATCCTAGTCCGGTGCCGCCTTTATCTCGAGAACGTGCTTTATCGGTTCTGTAGAAGCGATCAAACAGCCTGTTTAAATGCTCCTCCGAAATCCCAATTCCCGAATCAATAACATGGATTTCATATCCTTTCTCAGCCTCTTTTACTTTTACGTCAATCCTTCCTTCAATTGTATATTTCACTGCGTTAGAAATTAAGTTCTCCAGCACCTGTTCAATTTTGTCGGGATCGGCATAAACAACTCCTGATTTTCCATCGTAATTTATCTCAATGCTTTTCTTTTCTGCCTGAGGCCGGTATATGCTTAGCACTTGATTGATAACTTTTTGAATATCGAAAGGGTGTTTTTCAATAAAATAGGAGTCTGAATCATAGTGCTGAAGTGTTTTTAAGTCCACAAAGAGCCTGTTAATTCTTTCAGCCTGACGGGCCGCTGTTTTTAAGTAGTGCTCTTTCTTCTCTTCTGATAGTGAGTCCATTTCCAGCATTTCAAGCGAACCCGTAATTGTGTGGAGGGGATTTCTGATTTCGTGAGTGATATCAGCAAAAAACTGGCTCTGTTTTTCGTAGAGTATTTTCATCTCTTCATTATCGGCCCTGAATCTCTCTGCCATTCGATTCAGGGAATCGGCTAGTTGACCGAACTCGTCTTTTCTATCCAGGTTCAACGTACGCTCCACATTACCTTCTGCAATATCGCGGGCTGCCGACTCAAGCTGAAGAATAGGCCTGGAAATGTACCGGGAAAAAAGTATGCTCACTAAAATCACCAGCCCGATTGAAATAAACATTCCTGTGTAAATAATCCATCGAATCGTCTTGATTGGTTCATAAATCTGATCTTTTTGAATACTAACCAGTAAATAGCTCGCCGGATTGAGGTCGCTGTTGAGTTCAAAAAAAGCTCTTAAATAGTCATTATCGGTTTGATTTTGAAGAAGCACTCCATTCTGCGTCTGCTCAAACGATGAAGTCAAGCCATCAATAAAACCGGGTGCTGTGCGCTCGGTAAAATATGGTACTTCGGCAAAGAGTTCACCATCCCCGTCATATACTGCTATTTGATAGCCGGATGTGCGAGCGGCCTCGTTTAAGTTCGTCTCAAAGTCCTCATTCAGGCGAAGATTTTGTATAGTTATGGCCAGCCATTCGGTATCATTTACAATTTGCAGTTCGCCTTCACTCAGTAAGTAATTGCGAATAAAAAGAATGGAATAGCTGCTTATTGCTGTAATGCCAAAAATAAGCAGTAGTATAAATGTCCATGCAAGTTTAGAGCGAATACTCATTGTTTAGTCATAGCATTTCACGGTTCATCCCGTAACCCAGGCCCCTGTAGGTTTTAATCATATCTGATGCTTCACCCAATTTTAGCCTGAGGTTTTTGATGTGAACATCCACCGTACGATCAAAGACAAAACGATCATCTCCACCAATATGCTCCAAAATCTCTTGACGAGAGTAAACACGTTTAGGACTTTGAAAAAACATCTCCACAATTGCATACTCCGTTGAAGTGAGTTCTACACGCTTTTCTTTGTAATAGAGATCTTTCCCGCTGGTATCCAGAAACAGATCTCCATGCTGAATCCATTTACTGTTTTGAGGCTGCTGCCTTCTCAAAAGTGATTCGATATGTGCTTTTACAAGTTTCAAACTGGCCGGCTTGGAAATATAGTCGTCGGCACCCAGTTCCAGCCCTTCAATTTCATCTTTTTCCTTATCCTTTGCAGTGAGAAAAATGACCGGAATTTCACTCATCACCGGGTGTTTCCTTATTACGCTGCATATTTCTTTTCCGTCAACATTTGGCACCATAATATCCAATACAGCTAAATGAATATCGCTTGCATGCTGATCTATCAGGTCAAGTGCCTTCAGCCCATCGTGTGCTACTAAAACGTTGTAATTGTTCATCTCTAAAAAGTTAGCAAGCATTTCTGCCGGCTCAATTTCATCTTCAACTAAAAGAATGGTGGGTTTAGGCTGCATATCTATTTTAATTGTTCACTTTTTTCTCTCAACTGACTCTAGATCAAATTCAGGTTCGGCTCAGTTTTTATTTGAAAATAAGTTTAGAGTTGAAATTGATTAGACTATATTTCATTGAACTG
The DNA here is from genome assembly GCF_041686455.1 of Rhodohalobacter sp. Taxonomy (NCBI): domain Bacteria; kingdom Pseudomonadati; phylum Balneolota; class Balneolia; order Balneolales; family Balneolaceae; genus Rhodohalobacter; species Rhodohalobacter sp. Next base: position 14,892 of record NZ_JAWLDW010000009.1, on the reverse strand, counting down.
AAAATAAGATCAGTGAAATGACACTTCAAAAAAAAGTAATTTGGATTACAGGAGCCTCTTCCGGAATCGGGGAGGCACTTGCGTACGAATTTAACAAAAAAGGAGCACACTTAATTCTATCAGCACGAAGGATAGAAGAGCTGGAGCGCGTTAAAGAAAATTGTTCCGACAGTGAAGAGAGCGTAAAAATTCTCCCTTTAGATTTGGCGGAGACTCATGGAATGAACGATAAAGTTCTGGAGGCCCTGGCTTATTTCGGCCATGTTGACATGCTCATAAACAACGGCGGGATTAGTCAGAGATCGTATGCTGTAGATACACAGATGTCTACCGTACGCAGGGTTATGGAGGTCAACTTTTTTGGAACTGTTGCTCTCACCAAAGCACTTTTGCCTACATTTATTGAACAAAAATCCGGACACGTTGTGGTTATCAGCAGCGTAATGGGTAAATTCGGTACAAAGTTTCGCTCCACATACGCCGCTTCCAAACACGCTCTTCACGGCTATTTCGACTCCTTACGCCAGGAGGTTTATGATCACAATATTGATGTAACCCTGGTTTGTCCAGGTTATATAAAGACCGATGTAACGATCAATGCTCTAACCGGATCTGGCGAAAAGTATAATAAAATGAGCAAGGGACATAAAAACGCAATGCCACCTGATGAATTTGCAAAAAAACTGATTCCCAAACTGGCTGCAAGGAAAGAAGAGATCTATCTTGGAGGCGCCGAATTGATGGGTGTTTATCTGAAGCGATTTGTGCCCAAACTCTTCAATAAAATCCTGAAAAGGGTGAGCGTCACATAGCAGATTAAATCAGCCCAGTCGCTTTCTTTTATTCAAATAGGCAAGAAGTGCGAGGTCGAACGGTTTTTGAGTATCAATTTCTTCAAAATCCACACCGGCCTCATTACAGGCAATTTTAAATTTCTGCGTGTACTCTCTTACTTTTTTCTTGTAAGATTCTCTGAATTGCGCAGGATTCATCTCCATCTCCTCCCCTGTCTCCATGTCTTCAAAGAGATATCGGCCGTCCGGAAAGTCGAGCTCCCGTTCACTTTTGTGCTCCAATACATTGAACAGAAGAACTTCGTGCCGCTTATGTCGCAAGTGCCGCATCGCTGAAATCAATGAATCATGACCGCTTACATTTTCAAACAGATCAGTGATAATCACGACCAAACTTCTGTTCTTCAAACTTTCGGCAAGCGTGTGCAATGCATTGGCAGAAGCGGATCTTTTTCTTTCTTCCTTCTCATTCTTCTCATCTTGAAGCACCTTCTCTAGCTCTGTGTAAAGTACACGAAGATGACTGTAGGAGGATTTTGCTGGAAATTGAGTCCGGATTTCATCATCAAAAAGTACCATCCCGCATGCGTCTCTCTGGCGATGCATCATGTACATTAGTGATGCAGCATAGTGAATGGCATATTTAAGCTTACTCCAATCGGCAAAATATTTGTAATGCATGGAACTGCTTACATCCAGAACTACGTGTGCACGGAGATTTGTTTCAGCCTCATAGCGCTTAACATAGAATCGCTCCGTTTTGCCGTACACCTTCCAGTCGATGTGCTTAAAGTCATCTCCCTGATTGTATGGTTTGTGTTCGGCAAATTCCACACTAAAACCATGGTAAGGACTTCTATGTAGTCCGGAAATAAATCCTTCCACAATCCGCCGGGCTTTCATTTCCAGCGGCGCCAATTGAGTTAATATATCTGAATCCAATAACATAACAGAACCTATCCTTTTTCGACTTTATCGGCAAAAACTGATTTTTATTAAATGCTTTATGTGGAAGATGGCATTGAAATTTCTTACTCTTATAAACTGTAAAAAAAGCGATTAGGTTTTTGACTGACCGTTGCTCGCGGGTTAACTGAGAGACTTCACTTAAACTACGTTCTAATGAAAAAAGTATACACATCGGCTGATCAAATAGATTTCACCCTTAATGAGATCCCGGCAATGCCGGCACCAAAACAGGTATTAACCGTTAATCCAACCTATTTTGATGTTGAATATGTGATAAATCCTCATATGAAAGATCATGTTGGTAATGTTGATAAAATACAGGCTTTAAATGAGTGGGAGCATCTTGTTGATGGATATGAGGAGCTGGGTTTTAAAGTTCATCAGCTGGACGGTGTAGAAGGTCTGCCCGATATGGTTTTTTGTGCCAATCAAAGCCTGCCTTTCGTTGATGAAGAGGGGAATAAAAAAGTGCTGATGAGCATCATGCACTCTCCGGAGCGCAAGGATGAAGTGCCTCACATCGAAAAATGGTACAGAGAACAAGGTTACGAAATTGAATATTTAGACGATTCCGAAGTTGATGATTTTGAGGGAATGGGCGATGCGCTTTGGCACTTTAAAAAGAGACTTCTTTGGGGTGGATACGGATTTCGTTCATCTCTGAAAGCTTACAACCAGATCGTTGACAAATTTGATACCCCTGTCTTCGCGCTTGAATTGACTGATGATAAGTTCTATCACCTGGACACCTGCATGGCCATGTTGAACGAAGATAGTGTTCTCATTTATCCGGATGCATTTAAGAAGGAAGGTCTGAAAATGATTTACAAATTATTTGATAAGGTCATCGAGGCCACACAATACGAAGCAGAAAAGCTATTTGCTGTAAACGCGACCTGTCCGGATGGAAAAAATGTACTCATTCAGCAGGGCTGTACCGATGTAAATCAAAAACTTCGTGATGCAGGGTTTTCTGTTCATGAGTACAGCACATTTGAGTTTATAAAAAGTGGAGGAAGTATTTTCTGTATGAAAATGCTTCTTTGGTAACTCTCTCAACAGTTTGCCGATAATCTTATTAGTACCGAAATTAAGCGGGATCGTTTTTACAACGATTCCGTTTTTTTATGCAGAAACGATCCATTAAGGATTCTCTTTACACATGCTAAACTTCCAAATAAATTCATTTCCTTTGAGAAAGCTACTTCTTCTTTCAATCTTTATTCTATCTGCAAACATCTTGCATGCCCAGGTGCTTAATGTTGAGCGGGTAAGGGCCGATGCGGATACCACCGGATGGACCGGCGAACTCGGCGCGGATTTTTCTCTCAATAAATACACTGATCGCATTCTAAAAGTTGGAGGACAGGCTAATGCAGCCTACTTTTCTGACGAGCACAGCTATCTTCTACTCAGTAACATCGATCTGGTTAATGTAGACGGCAATTCTCTGGTTAGTAATGGATATACTCATTTACGTTCAACACTGCATAGAAAAAAGAGGCTCTCACCGGAACTATTTCTTCAATATCAATACAACAACAATCTTGGTTTACTAAATCGTGCACTTGCTGGGGCAGGTGTTCAATATACCTTTTTGTCACAGCCAAGCCTGAGGGGACATATCTCAACAGGATTAATGTACGAGTTTGAACAGTGGAGTTTAAGTGATGACTTATCCACAAAAAATGAATATCTGAAAAGTACCAGTAATATCGTGGTTCGAGGTCAGCTGAATTCTCAAACGTCTCTTACCATGATCGGGTACTACCAAGCCAGACCTGATCGTTTTTTTAAACCTCGTGCAACCTCAGAAAACCAGCTTAACATACGTATGAGTCGGTCCATTACATTTAGAGTAAGCTTCACCATGACCTACGATGTTGAACCTGTAATTGATGTACCCAATCTTACATATGAACTAAAAAACGGAATTGTTCTCTCATTTTAATGATCAGTCAAGGTGATTTTTCACCAAGACAACTAAACTTTCTCCTTTCCATCAATTTTGGTAACGTAAAACTGTTCAATTAAATAAGATAAAATGTCTGCCAAAATTTACGCTGTTCTTTCCCTGGTTCTATTGGGTGCACTCTTAATTTTATACTCAATTCCACTAGGCCCACTCCCCGCTATCGGGTCGTTTTTTCATCCCATTAGTGGGTTTTGGGCCAATGCAGAAAAACATCAGATTAAGGGTGAAATATCTCTTCAAACAGATAAGCTGAATGCTCCGGTAGAGGTGTTTTATGACGAACGCGGTGTACCTCACATCTTTGCAGAAAATGACTACGATTTATACTACACACAAGGCTATGTTACGGCCAGAGACCGTCTTTTCCAGATGGAGCTGCAGATACGTGCGGCCGGAGGATATCTTGCAGAATGGATGGGAAACGATCTCATCGAGTATGATAAAAATCAGCGGCGCCTGGGTATGGTTTATGGGGCTGAGCGCGCAATGGAAGAGATAACTTCCGATTCTGTCATAGCCAACGCGATCCAGGCCTATGCTGACGGTGTTAATACATATATAGAGTCATTGTATTACGAAAAATACCCTATAGAGTATAAAATTTTAGGCGTTGATCCGGCCGAATGGAAACCGATAAATACGGCTATATTGCTCAAATATATGACCCAAATGCTGGCCGCCCGATCAGAAGACGTTCGGACCAGCAATACAATGGCTCATCTCGGAGAAGATTTTGTTAATCAGTTTTTGAGCAAACGGCCTGAACTGATGGATCCTATTGTACCAGCAGAAACCGATTGGGATTTTACCGCTAAACCTCTTGAGGCACCGGACCAACTCTATCAACCGACATTTACACAAGATATAGAACTTTGGCAACCCCATCCCTTTAATGGCAGTAATAACTGGGTTATTGACGGGACAAAAAGTGCCGGCGATTACCCGATTCTATCAAACGACATGCACCTGAATATGAGCATGCCATCCATTTGGTATGAAGTTCAGCTAACCACACCTGATGTTAATGTGTATGGAGTAAGCCTGCAGGGAGCACCAACCATTATTGTAGGATTTAACGAACACATCGCGTGGGGGTCAACTAATACAGGAGCTGACGTCATGGATTGGTATGAAATCACATTTAGAGATGAAAATCGCGACGAATATTTACACGACGGGGCCTGGCTTCCTGTAGAAAAGAGAGTTGAAACTATTCGCTCAAAATCCGGCGAAGCAGTACAAGATACCATTCTGTTTACACATCAAGGTCCTGTTTATGAGAGCCGTGAAGAAACACCGATAACTCAAACCATACAGCGTGATCATGCTTTAAAGTGGATCGCACACGAACCATCGAATGAGCTTCTCACCTTCTACAAACTGAACCGTGGAGAAAACTACTCCGATTTTAAAGATGCTTTTATAACATATAAAGCACCTGCTCAAAACATAAATTATGCAGGCATCGATGGTAATATCGCGATTCAAACCGGCGGTAAGCTGCCTTTGAAGTGGAAGTATCAGGGTAGAACCGTTAGCGACGGGTCTGATTCGCGCTACGATTGGGCTGATTATATTCCATATGAACAAAACCCGCATGCTTTGAATCCGGAACGCGGATATCTGAGTGCTGCCAATCAATACCCTACAGATGAATCATACCCTTACTATCTGGGTGAATCCTTCGCTCCATTTGAACGTGGCAGAAGAATAAACGATCGTCTTGCCGAGATGGAGAACGTTACTGTAGAAGATTTTAAAAATTTACTCCTGGACGCCCACAGCTATCATGGAGAAAGATTGCTGCCCAAACTATTAGCCACCATCGACCTTAATGAACTCGATGAGTCAGAAAAAGAAATCATCGACCTTCTGAATAGTTGGAATTACGATAATATCGGTGAAGAGATAGCTCCCGCAATTTTCAGAGAGTGGTGGCACGAACTATACAGTTTGATTTGGGATAATAAGTACAGCACACAAATCCCCATGAGGAAACCGGACCGCGATATAACGGTAGATTTAATTATGAATAACCCGGACTCTCCATGGTTTGATAACCCGGAAACCGAAGTTATTGAGACATTTTCCGATTTAACCTATCCGGCGTTTAAACAAGCCGTTGCCAACTTGAATAACCAATTTGGCAATAGCAAAGAGAACTGGATGTGGGGATATTACAACAACACAAACCTTAACCACCTGGGACAGATTCCGGGAATGGGAGTTTACGATCTTTTCACAGATGGAAGCAATGAATCTGTGAATGCAATTTGGGGTAGCCACGGCCCGTCCTGGAGAATGATCGTGGAGTTGGACCCAGAAGGAGTACGTGGTTATGGCGTTTATCCCGGCGGACAAAGCGGAAACCCGGGTTCCAAAACTTACAGTGAATTTGTTGAAACCTGGGTAACCGGAGAGCTTTTTGCACTGCTATTTCTCGATGAAAAACCTGACTCAGATCAAGATTTCCCCCTTACACTTCGTTTTAACAGTTCCGATTAAAGTACCGGCATTTAGATAACACGATACTGAGTTATTTTTTGTTATTAAAGTCAGTGTACTCCTAAAAAGATAATGGATGAAAAAAAGCAATTTCAAATCCCCGCCTTCGATCCTAAACTCTCAGGGAAAAGAGCGAAAAGTGGGTTATGAGTTCGAGTTTACCGGAATCTCCATGGAACTTGCCTCTGAAATTATTCAATCTATTTACGGTGGCGAGATTCAACAAGAATCAACTTATGCATATTCCGTTAATCACACCTCTTTTGGTTCATTCAGATTAGAACTGGACGCTCAGCTTCTGAGAGACAAAAAATATGAGGAGATATTTGAAAAGATTGGGATAGACATCAGCTCCTTCAAAAAGAGAGAGTCCCTTGAAGATTCATTAAAAGAGATGGCCTCATCTGTCGTCCCATTTGAGATCATCACCCCACCTATTCAACTTTCTAGAATGAGTGAACTTAATAAGCTTGTTGACGAGTTGAGGGTCCATAAAGCAAAAGGAACAGGGAGCTCATTTATCTACGCATTCGGGCTTCACTTAAATCCTGAAGTTCCGGATATCTCTGTCGATTCCATATTAAGTCACTTGCGCGCGTACATGCTTCTTGCACATTGGATTAGAAAAGATTCTAAAATCAATATCAGCCGGCAGATTACACCTTACATTAATGAATATGAGGAAGACTACATTATTCATATTCTGAATCCCGACTACAAGCCGAATCTAAACCAGTTGATAGAGGACTACTTTAAGTTTGATAATTCCCGTAATCGTCCGCTTGATATGCTGCCTCTGTTCATGTTTTTAAAGAAAGATTTAACCTCTTCCTTGATTAAAGACAAAATCACATCCTCACGGCCAACTTATCACTATAGATTACCAAACTGTTCACTTGAAGATGAATCTTGGTCATTATCTCAGGAATGGAATCGATGGGTACTGGTTGAAAAACTCGCTTCCGATCAAAAATCTTTACATCAATATTCAAGGGCATATCTCAAAATGAAAAGAAAAACGCTCATACGTTTCGACAATAAATGGGTTAAACTGATGGACCGATGGATGAGATATGTTTGGGAATAAACGGCCGACAATTGGTGTTACCGGGCCTGACAAAGGCGGTGGTGCCGCATGGTTTTTTACAGCACTTTCTATTCGTTTAGCTGGTGGCAAACCCCTCAGAATTACCCCCGGCAGGCCTGCAGATGTAAAACAGGTCAATGGGTTAATTCTTGGTGGCGGAGCTGATGTAGAACCGAAAAAGTATGGTCAGGAACGTATTGAACGATCTGTTTTAGTGAAAGATAAGAGAACCATATTTGAATGGATTCTTTCGATTATCTTTTTCCCTATTTACTGGATTGGACGATATTTCCGATCAACCAAAACCTCACCGATTGATATCGAAAGGGATAAACTTGAGCTACAGTTGCTTGAATATGCCCTGAACGGAAATAAACCGGTTTTGGGTATCTGTAGGGGCATGCAGTTAATGAACGTACACTTTCACGGGACTCTGCATCAGGATATAAGTGGCTTTTACACAGAGAGGCCTCAAATTGCATCTATCTTTCCCAAAAAAAGAGTTCGGCTGAGAAAGGGTTCAAAATTGCACAAAATATTGGGGACTGATGTTTGCAATGTTAATGCACTACATAACCAGGCAATTCACGATCCCGGCAAGGGTGTTCAGCTTGTGGCAAAAGAGCTCTATACCGAAATAACTCAAGGCTTAGAACACTCTGGGTTTCCTTTTGTAATAGGTGTTCAGTGGCATCCTGAATACTTAATACAGATAAAAAGACAACGAAATATTTTCAAGGAGCTTGTTAACCACGCCCGTTAAATCGAATTATTCAGAGAATTGTTTTCTATCCGTTAGATTGTGCATAACAAATCAGAAATCGATGAAACTGAAAAATCCACTGCTTTTTTTATTTTCTGTTGTGATTTTCGCAGGTTGCCTTAACCCAGTGCAAAATCTCTACCCTGAAGATCCCGAATTGCGTAGTGTTCCGGTATATATAGTAAGCCATGGTTGGCATGCCGGTATTGCAATTGAGTCGGAATACGTTTTAGATCAGATTCCTGAACACTCTGAGTTACCGGATACAAAATTCTTAAAATTCGGATGGGGAGACGCCAGATATTACTCCGACCCTGACGCAAGTTTTTGGGTCATGATGCGAGCCGCCCTGCTTCCAAGCAAGAGTGCTATTCATATTGTAGGTTTTGATATTCCTGTTGAAATGTACTTTTCGGGTAGTAAAGTTGTAGAGATCAAGATCACAGAAGAGGGAGCTGCTGAACTGGGTGAATTTATTGACCAAACAATCAAAAAAGATAAAGACGAAAATCCGGTCTATTACACAGAGGGACTCTACCGAAACAGCGTTTTTCTGGAATCAGGAAGGACCTACATTTTACCCAGAACATCAAATAAGTGGACTGCAAAAGCTTTACGGAAAACAGGGTATCCCATTTCCCCTTTTTATGCCTTCACATCCGGAAATGTGATTAAACAAGCCACCAAAGATGGGGTTGTCATTCAGTAACAGACAAGAAGTACCCGATTTTGTATTTACCCAAAGGCGACATCAAGCGTCATCATCAGCACAAAACCCACCATCGTAGCCAACGTAGCCAAATCTGTATTCCCATGATGTTGAGATTCCGGAACCAATTCCTCAACAACCACGTAGATCATAGCTCCGGCTGCAAAAGCCAGAGCGAACGGTAAAATGGGCTGAACAAAAATTACTGCAAGTGCACCAATTACGGCAAAAACCGGCTCTACTGCACCGGAAAGCTGTCCATAAAAGAAGCTTTTACCTCTGCCCACCCCTTCTCGCCGAAGTGGAACAGACACTGCTGTACCTTCAGGCAGGTTCTGAATACCAATACCCATAGCCAATACAATTGCACCAGCAATGGTGGCCGTTCCGGTTGGGTCAATTCCGGTTGCCGCAGCCCCGAACAGTACACCGATTGCCAGTCCCTCGGGAATATTGTGGAGTGTGATTGCAAGAACAAGAAGAGTTGATCTTCTCCAGCTGGTTCCAACACCCTCGGCATCAGACCTTGGCAAACCTATGTGGAGATGAGGCAAATAAGCATCGCAAAGTCTTAAGAAAAGTCCACCAACTAAAAATCCGGTTGCCGCAGGTATCCATCCAATTCCGCCCATTGCTTCTGTCATTTCAATAGCAGGAATAATGAGGGACCAAACACTGGCAGCAATCATAACTCCGGCCGCAAACCCAAGCATACTGTCCAGAGTTTTTTGACCAACATTTTTCGTCATAAAAACAACGGCAGCGCCCAATGCGGTCATTCCCCATGTGAAAAGACCACCGGTGAGGGCTTGAATCATAGGATTTAGTTCAAAAAACCAGTCAGGTATAAGTTCCATAGCGTGTTTTTGTTTTCAATGTACAAATCTTTAGCCCAGGCTAAAAGTAATTATTTCATTATAAATTTACTCATTCTGGAGTCAGAATACAGAGATTACAATTCTTTAAATATGATCTCAAAAAAGTAATCTATCCGGGATGTAATGACCCTTAAAAACTCTTATCTTCTTCAGATAAAATTAATTGGAGTATTGACGGTAGATTTTAAGTTTTTTTTTGAATTTAGCTGAACCGTTTATAAACAAAGATTGTTTGCTCAACAGACTACCATAAAGCAATAAATATTATTCCGTTCATGAAAATTTCATTTGATAAAGAGCAATTTTCCACGCGTCACATCGGACCTGACGAAGAGCAGATTAAAGAGATGCTTAAAGTCTCCGGTGCTGAATCTATTTCACAGCTAATTGAGGAGACTATTCCGGAGGGAATACGTTTAGAAAAGCCATTGGATTTACCCAATCCATTGAGTGAGGTAGACTATATTAGTCATATAAAGGAAACTGCATCGAAGAATAAGGTATTTAAGTCTTATATAGGAATGGGTTACTATGATACCATTCTTCCGCATGTAATTCTCCGGAACGTAATGGAGAATCCGGGATGGTATACAGCTTATACGCCCTACCAGGCAGAAATTGCACAGGGCCGTCTTGAAGCACTTATCAATTTTCAGACAATGGTATCCGACCTTACCGGAATGGAGCTAGCAAATGCATCGCTGTTGGATGAAGGAACGGCTGCGGCTGAAGCAGCATCCATGCTTTATGGTCGACGAAAAGGAAAGAAGAGAAAATCAGCCAACACACTATTTATAGCCGATTCTATCCATCCACAAACTCTCTCTGTTCTGAAAAACAGGATGGAGCCACTCGATATTACTCTAAGAGTTGGTAAACCTGAGGAAGCTGATGTTACAGATCCTGATTTATTTGCAATGATTCTGCAGTACCCTGATACTTTTGGATCGGTGAAAGATTATACCTCACTGATTGATGCAGCGCATGAGAACGATGTTTATGTAACTGTTGCTGCCGACCTGATGGCCCTCACACTCCTTACTCCTCCCGGAGAAATGGGCGCTGATGTTGTTGTCGGCTCCACTCAGCGGTTTGGAATTCCAATGGGGTATGGCGGGCCACATGCGGCCTACTTTGCTACACGCGAGAAATTCAAGCGCCAGATTCCGGGTAGAATTATCGGAATTACGCAAGATTCTGAAGGGAATGTTGCCTATCGAATGGCTCTCCAGACACGTGAACAACATATTCGCAGGGAAAAAGCAACTTCAAATATTTGTACCGCCCAGGTATTATTAGCTGTAATAGCCGGATTCTACGCCGTTTACCATGGACCTAAAGGCCTTAAGAAAATTGCTTCCAAGATACACGGTCTTACAAAACTGACTGCACAGGGTCTACAGGAGTTAGGTTTCAGCATCTCCAATGAACATTTTTTTGATACGATTACTATAACGGATGCTGACAGCTCAACTACCGAAAAAGTGAAGGACCTGGCCGTTCACAAGAATATCAACTTCCGATATGAAAATGGTCTTATTGGGATATCATTTGATGAGTCAAAGCACCCTGAAGATGCCGAAGAGATCCTCAAGATTTTTGCTAAAGCAGTGAATAAAGAGATGTCCTTCGATGTGGAAAAGGCTTCCGAAAGTCTATCGGTTGAATTTCCTGAAAAATTAACACGATCATCAGAATATTTAGACCATCCGGTTTTTAACCAGTACCACTCCGAGCATGAGATGCTTCGATATTTAAAAGAGCTTGAAAACCGGGATCTGGATTTAACACATTCGATGATCTCACTCGGCTCATGCACCATGAAGCTGAATGCCACTGCAGAGATGATTCCATTGACATGGCCGGAGTTTGGCAAAATTCATCCTTTTGCTCCTTTCGACCAGGCAAAGGGATATCATCAGCTATTTGATGAATTAGAAGCGTGGCTTGCTGAAATCACAGGATTTGACGCAATTTCACTTCAGCCTAATTCGGGTGCGCAGGGTGAGTACACAGGACTCATGACAATCAGGGGCTACCATCAGTCCAACGGTGATAATATACGAAATGTCACAATTGTGCCATCTTCTGCACACGGTACAAACCCTGCAAGTGCCGTTATGGCCGGTATGGAAGTAGTGGTAACAAAGTGCGATGAGAATGGGAACATCGATCTGGATGACCTGCGTGAAAAAGCAGAAAAATATAGCGATCGTCTCTCTGCATTGATGGTTACATATCCATCTACACACGGTGTTTTTGAGGAAGATATTAAGGAAATTTGTGAAGTGATACACGAACACGGGGGGCTGGTTTATATGGACGGTGCCAACATGAACGCGCAGGTTGGTTATACTTCTCCGGCAGCAATCGGTGCCGATGTATGCCATCTCAATTTGCATAAAACATTTACAATACCACACGGCGGCGGTGGTCCCGGTATGGGCCCTATTGGGGTGGTTGAAAAACTGACTCCATTTCTACCAGGTCATGATGTAGTATCGACCGGGTCGGACAAGGCCATTCCGGCCGTTGCAGCCGCAGCCTGGGGCAGTGCCAGTATTTTGACAATCTCTCACGCATACATTCGCATGATGGGAGGTGAAGGACTTACAAAGGCAACGGAAGCAGCTATTTTAAACGCAAATTATCTTAAGGATCGACTGAAAGATCACTATCCGGTTTTATATACCGGTAAGAGCGGAAGATCTGCTCACGAGTTTATCATCGACGTTCGGGGATTTAAACAGAGCGCCGGAATTGACGCTCCCGATGTTGCAAAACGTCTGATGGATTATGGATTCCATGCTCCCACTATGTCGTTCCCCGTACCCGGAACCTTAATGATTGAGCCGACTGAAAGTGAATCAAAAGAAGAGTTAGATCGATTCTGCGAGGCAATGATCGGAATCCGAAATGAAATTCGTGACATTGAAAATGATAAAGCAGATAAGGAAAACAATGTACTGAAAAATGCCCCTCACACGATGCGGGTTATTGCGACCGGCGAGTGGAGTCACCCTTATACCCGGGAAGATGCTGTCTTTCCACTGCCACATCTTCGATTTAATAAGTTCTGGCCGGCTGTAGGTAGAGTTGATGACGCTTACGGAGACCGAAACCTCATATGCTCTTGTCTGCCATTGGAAGAGTATACTGAAGGTCAGGAACCTGCAACGGCCTGATTATTAACTAATAAGAGGCATTCAATTGCCTTCTGTTAATAAATTCTCACGAAAGATGGCCATACTTAACTATTGCTAACTGAATGTATCTTTGGTTACGTGTACTTTTAGAGAAATAAAATCACAAAAGGTGTCTTTCACTTATGAAAAGAAAAGTTGTTATCGTAGAAGACGATAGATTGCTCTCCATTGTTCTGAAAAAAATGGCTACATCTATGGGATATGAAGTGCTTGCTACTTGCCCCGGCGGGAGAAACGCAGTTGATACGGTAGAAGAAATGAACCCCGATCTTGTTATCATGGATATCATGCTGGCCGACAACATTTCAGGAATTGAAGCTATGAAAACCATTCGAAATCATTCAGACGTTCCTGTTGTATACATAACTGCACAACACGATTTACGAATCAAAAAAGAAGCTACTACAGTAGCAAATTCTGCTTATTTATTGAAACCGATTAGGATGAATCAACTGCAGGAAGCTATTCAAACGGTTCAGTTTGCAGCCTGATTCCAACCCGGTAACTCAATAATTCGATCATCTTTTTCCAAAGGTTCAGATTTAGTCTCTGAACCTTTTCTTCTTTGCATCTCATTCAGCAGCCAAATACCGGTTTCTGCCTCTATATCCCGGACTGAAAATGACTTTCCCCGGTCGCCGGATGCTACATAGATCTCTGCCGTACACAATTTACGCCAACGCTGAAATGGGCTCTGACTGATAGTAAGGTTCTGTACTCTATTCCTATTAATAAAAGCTGTAGACTTGGATAGAGTTCTGCTCCTGAAGATAAACGCTCCGTTTGCCCACGCAACAGCGGCAGCTCTGTATTTTAACCATCCCCAGAATAGTGCCAGCAGAGGAATAAGCCATATCCAGTTATTCAATTCAAGCCAGAAGTATAACACCGCAGTAGCTGCTGTTACGAGAAATGTAGATCGAAACAGATAACGTCTCAATGATCGTTTAGGCAGTGCAAGGCCGGACATCTCTTTCTGATAAGAGGGAACCACCTCATCCAGTAGAGAAAGTACCTCAGATTTTTTTACCAGAGGAAACAGTACAATTGACCCGGTACCTGCCTCGTCTCCGTACCCTGCACTTTCCAAATGAACCGAAGCATAGCCCAAGGGTTGACGTATCATCCCTTCTGCAACATGAATAGCCTGGATTCGATTATATGGCACCGTCACTCTTTTCTTCTCAAAAATTCCCCGTGTTATAACCATTTCATTCTCTTTAACTGTAAGGTTGAAATTCCCATAACTAAACAGTGTGCTAAAGAATGAAAGCAGCCATGCAAATACCACAAAAATGATAATTACGGTCAGGAAAAAAATGAAATCAGTTTGGGCAGGCAGGGTTTCAAATAAATACTCAAAAAGTTCAGATTCACTGATCAAAGGTTCAATTTGTGAAAAAACTGTGGCTAAAATTGAGAGAGCAATACCAAAACTTCCAGAGGTGGAGGCAGCAATAAGCAACTCCTTTGCGGGTAATTTAAACTCTTTATGGGGCTTCTCTTCCGACTTGAATTGTTGATCCTCTGCTTCATCAGCATACTCGTCGGCCCGTAGCAAGCGGTTAATTTCCTGCGCTTTTTGAATCGTAATTGCGTCAATTGCAGCTTCTCGGGATGTTGAACCGGCCGTCTGGATATCGACTCTTACCAGACCGAACATTCTTTGCAGTACACCGGATGTAATATCAATAACCTGCACCCTGTCTTTTGACAGATAGAGGTTTTTCCTTACAAATACCCCACTCTTGATATGCAGTTCACCATTTTCAACTTTAAACAGAAATCTCCACCAATTAGCCACTCCCACTATAAGCAGAAATGCAAAACCTCCGCCTATCCACCATAGAAATGGAAAACTTTCACTTCGGGCACCCACTACCAGAAAGACAATAATGGTAATCAAGTTTCCCCGAATTAAGCTGAGAGCCCTGCTAACCGCTGCTACCGGGTGCTGTCTCTGAAATTCAAACATCTTCTTCAGCCAGACGTGCATATTTAGAAAT
>NZ_JAWLDW010000205.1:0-2829 GCF_041686455.1 Rhodohalobacter sp. | reverse complement strand
GCAGATACCCATCAAAACACTCATAGAGTTCATGAGTAGCGCCCGGCCCGCCATGGAGCAACAAAACCCTGATTCTGGGATTATTCCCCACCCGCTTCGGGTACACTTTAAACTCACCTTTGGGAGTTGTAATGGGAATCATGTTGATGCCGCCTGTAAACTGATCGTTTGAGCCTGAATAATCTAAGTAGTCGTTTGTTCCTGCCATGAGATGCTCCTGTTTCGCATTTGAGTTTTAATTTGATAGATAGGTAACCGGTATTTCAATTAGATTTCTTCGAAAGAAAGTTTGAATAAATGTGTTTGCATACGTGAATTGTGCAACATGCTTAGTAGATTACTTGGTAAGAAGAAAATTTATTACTTAATTGTTTCGTTGTACATTATCAATACTATTTTATTTAACAAAAAAATATGTCCAAAAAAGAAGAGACTGATAAAAATGCCAATATTCAAACTTTGGCTAAATATGCGTTAGAATCTGACGAAGTACCAAAAATATACGCAAATGGATTTGCTCAGTTTTTCAATAACGCTGATGTTGGTATAATACTGCAGTTAAATGGCAAACCAAATGCAGTAATCAACATGTCTTACACTTTAGCTAAGACTTTGCATGATAGACTTGGAAAGCAGATAAAAGATCTAGAAAAAGATTCAGGTCACGATATTATGACAACTGAATTTGTTGATAGAATTAAAAGTAAAAGGAATGACGAATAAGACCTATTATGAAGAATATATTTAACTTTATCGATGTAGCAGACACGTTCATTAAGACTTTTCCTTCAACCTATGCTTCTGAAATTGACGAAGACGTTCTTGCTAAATTAAATGAATTTGCTGACTTAGAAGATGGCTGGTCTTATGGCGAAGGTAAACCAATCGACGCCGATGTAATTGAGAAAGCAAAAACCTTGTTCAAAATTGGGAACTACTTCCTATCAGATGCTGATGTATTTCCCGGAACCAATGGTCAAATTTTACTAGTGTTTTACGTGGACGAACGTTGTATTGAATTTACAATTAATGAGGACCTAAGTGTAGACGTTGCTGTCGAACATGGTATTGGGTATGACTTTGAGGTCACCTATGAGAAAAGGAATATATCTCTGAGAGAGGCAGAGCGTGTTATTAACAAATTTAATATGACAGAATGGAAGTCATCAGACTTATTCATCACAAACACTATGATAGCAGACGTAAAAGATTTCGAAGCTCAGCCTTTTCAAACTCCTCAAATAACGGAGGAATATCCGTCGTTGATATGGGATGTGCTACCACTAAAAACCGACAAGGGCAAACAATTTGTAATCACATCCTGACATATTATCCTAAAATTGCTGGGAACCCAATTATTTTTTGGATATTAAGCATCGAGCATCTTAAAGAACAACACTCTGAAGTCGATCTAATTTTAGAACAATCCCCTAGTCATACAGGAGATACGTGCCATATAAATCTTAAAGGTATTAGTGATAACAAAGCACGAAAATATTTTAAAAAATTTTGTAAACCTCCCTATTTAGTAGTTTGTGAGGACATGAAACCAGTTCAATTAGATGCAGTAAAAAAAATACAGGACTTTATAGATAGCTGAAATATAAACTTTCATCAAGTAATAGTTTAACTAAACAGGAGAAACAACCTATCTAAATATCCATCACGGTGGTCACTCATGAACAGGCAACGACCAATCCTGCGGGCACTTCTTAGAATAGCTAGGATAGATATCTTTAATGGATTCTATTCCTATCAAATTGATCCATTTTGGATTAAGACTCATTCATTTAGAGTCTTATTTTCTGCATTAAGCTTTTTAATAGTATCATCCTGAGCATTAATCTTATTTTGCAGACTATCAATTTCAGTTTCTAGTTTTAAATTCCTTTGATAGTAATCCATCTTTTCCTTGTCGAAATTGGATTTTCCAAAATGCATACCTAATGTGAAAGCTCCTCCTGCCAAAACCAAGATTAGACCCCAAAACGAAATATTTTTACCAAGTGTTTGAAAACTCGATTTTTTTACCTTTACTAAATCTTCGTCACCCTCAGACTCAAGTCCATAATTCTTTATTTCCTCTATGTACCCTAGTAAATATTCTTTCGCTTGTTGTTTCCCCTTTTTTCTTCTTCGACTTTGGATGTCTGAACCTACCATTGGTGTAGGTATTGAATAACTAATATCTCTTAATTGTTTTATTCTTTCATTTTTTTCAGCCCCAAAAATTCTCTGAATGTGAATACAAGTTTGATCAGTCCATACAATTGGGTCGAAATTTTCAGCGTTAATTGCCTCAATCCTAGCTTGAAGAGTTTCTATTGCTTTCCTTTCTTTTTCTGTCATTTATATTTTTTCATAAATGGGTAACAACGATAAAGTGCAAAAGCCACTATAATGAATTTATACTTTGTTAGCGGTAGCCACCTTTATTTTCATTTCTTCAATAGGCATATAATCTTTTAGAAAATCATGAATTTACCAGATTGATCCAAACCTAAACATTAAGCTGCGTCATACTTGAAAAGTATTGGCTGGATTGAAATACCTGGGAAACTCCGTATATATGCGCTTATAGCTTCTTCTTTTGAATCTCCTTTTCCTGGAGACCTCGAAAAGCATATACTTTTCTAAGAATCTGCTTCGGTTATTTTAATTTCTCTACCAGTTCCCCATCTTCATATCTTTCCTGGATGGTGATACGCCCCTCTTCATCATACTCTGTCATGAGTCCCTGTTCTAATTTGTTTCCGGTATACCCGGTGTAGAATGATTCAAGCGACAACTGTCCGTTTCTGTGCCACAGGCGAACATGTCCCAAACCGT
>NZ_JAWLDW010000081.1:0-12415 GCF_041686455.1 Rhodohalobacter sp. | reverse complement strand
AAGTTAGTATTATCAAAAAAATAGTAAGCATCCCTCTGCTAAGGAGGGATGCTTGAATTCATCATATCATTTTACATGAACATCCAGCCAGTCGACCCAACGGGTCCACATGTCAAGCAGGGTCTCTTCGGCAGCCTGTCCGTGAGCTTCATGCGGATACATGTACATGGCGGCTGTTTTTCCAATTCCATTCAGAGCATGGAACATTCTGCGTGAGTTCGTTGGCCAGGTACCAACATTCTGATCCTCCTCACCGTGATACATCAGCAAAGCTCCATCCAGTCTGTCTGCCCAGAAAATGGGTGACATCTGCATGTATCGGTCCATTCCACGCCACAGATCACTGCGTTCGCGCTGGAAGCCCAACGGAGTAAGTGTTCTGTTATAGTTACCCGCACCGGCAATTCCCGCTTTAAAAAACGAGGTGTGTATCATTGCATTGGATGTTCCGAAAGCACCATAACTGTGTCCCCCAATTGCCATACGGTGACGATCTATATAACCTTTGGCTTCCGAGCTATCTATCACAGCTGTACTGTTTTGAACAATGCTCCACACAAAGTTATCATTAGCTGTTCCCCGATCACCAACAATGGGCCAATCCGGTTTCAGAACTGCATAACCGGCTTTCGCCATAATGTCGGGCGTTCGAGTCCCAATTCTCGGATAGCTATTTTTGTTATGCCAGCGATTACTTTCGTTATAGTCTTCCTGATCATCGTACTCACGCGGATAGTGCCAGATTAAACCAGGCAGTGGTTCTCCGTCCCATTCCGGCGGCATCACCACCTCCATCCAGAATTCAATTCCGTCTGATCTCGTCACTTTAAACCGATCGCGCGGAGCTTGGGCAAGAGCTTCGTTATAATCCTGGTTTTCCGTCAGCTGAGTTCGTTCATTCGAATTCAGATCAACAAGCCAATAGTTCGGATACTCCTCCGGTGATTCGCGTTCAATAATAATCTGATCTGAATTTGCTGTCAGAATTGATTCGACCGATTCATAATAATCCTCTGAGCTTTGGAAAATTCGCTCACTCTCACCCGATTGAATTTCCACACGGTCAATAAACGGACGGGGAGCATTTTCCTCTACATCTTCAAAATATTCCGTGCCGCTTAGGAAAACATTCGATTCATCTTCGTTTAGTCGAACGGCCCACTCTCCGGAAGAAGATCGCTGATAGGAGAGATTACCGGGATTATCGTAAAAATCATCTGTGTCATATTTATAAATAGGATATGTATCTGATGTATCGGCAGCATACACGGCAAAAAGCTCTTCATCACCACTTCTTCGCTGGGTTATGAACAGAATTTCGCCATCAGCTGAGTAAGCCACAGATCGCATTTCACGTTCCGACTCATAGATCACATTCTGATCACCTTCACCAAATGGAGGCAACCACTGAATGACACGATCTGCAATTTTTGACTCTTCAGATTCTTCTTCCTCCTTTTCAGGTTTTTCCTCACCCTCTTCTTCATCCTCTTCGTCTACAGGTTTAACCAAAAGGCTGAGACCTTCTCCATCCGGCCTCCACTGAATATTTCTACGTCCGTTATCTTCCATGTACTCTTCATCCGAGTCACCCTCATTGGCTTCACTTGTACGAAGGGTTACAAGAGGCTCTCCATCCAGATCCCAAATCTCTTCCGCCCAGCCAAAACGGCTAACCGGCACAATGTAGGAAAACGGTTTTTGAATGGTTTGAACAACGACATGATCTCCGGAAGGAGCAGCATCTACATTTCGTATCATCGCAGGCGAACCGATATTTCTGGCTCTGCGATTTTGGGTATCAATCTTTGCCAGCTGGCCTGTAATGTAGTATTCCAATAGCTCTCCTTCGAACTTATCTTCCAACAGCGATTGATAGGTACGTAGTCTGTTATCCCCTTCTGAAGTTGATCGAACAATGAGCTCCGTTGGAGTTTCGGGACGCTGTGGTTCCGCTCCGCGATCCTCCGGAATCAAAACTGCAAAAATAGACCGGCTGTCTGAAGTCCATTCAAACGAACTGTTTAGCGTTGCCAGCAGCGGACGGCGGGTAATTTGTCTTGAATTCCCGGATTGAACATCTGTCACATAAATATGAGTCTCATTTTCGGAGTGACCAAGCCAAGCTATCTTTGAACCGTCGGGCGACCATTCCGGATTGCTGATAGTTAAATTATTTGGAACATTCAGTTCGCTGCGCTCTCCGGTTCTTGTATTCACAAGCTCTAAACCGATAGTTGCTCGTTGAGTAGTAAGGGAGCGGGTTCGGTTCGCTCTTCTATCTATTTGCAAACCCGCAATATTGTAGTGCGGCTTAGCAAATCTTGATAGAGGGGTAATTCCGGAGCGCTTGCGGTTAATGAAAAAGTTGCCATCCGTGCTTAAAGCATCAAGTGTTACATTCAAATGACTTGGAGCCAATATCTCTTCAGAAATTTCCTCCGGTGGGGTCAGATAACTCTCGTTAAAGTCTTGTGCATCTGCACTTGAAGCAAAAGCCGTAATCAATATTCCGAATATTAAAACCGGATTGAATAGTAATTTATGTTTCATAGGGAGGATGATTCGGTTAATAGAATAAGCAATGGTTAAAATGATGAACCTGACTTAATTAGTGGTGCTCATCATTTAAATCATACTACTTATAGCCTTTTTATAAAAAAAGCCACCCGGGTTATACCGGGCGACTTTTTCGATTTTTTAACATTTACATCAAGAAGTTCATTACGAATCTTTTTCAATTTCAAGACTCATATCCTTGAAGTTCACAGCAGCTTCCAGTTCAGGTCCATCCTGCAACTCCAGTATCGCGAAGTAACTTTCACCATCGGCAATGTTATCAGCCAGAATTCTGACCTCAACCGTACCAAAGCTACTGTTTGCAGGAATCACTACTTCACTGTTCAGAAGTTCGAAATGAGTCCCTGCAGTTGCATCTGTTTCACTAACAGCTACCTCTGCAGTTCTGTCTGAGCCTGTTTGAGCCCCGATAAGCTGCACCGTTAGTTCTACAATTTCAGGTTCAGTCTGTCCCGCGTCAAGTTCCGCTGTGTAAGAGAGCGAACTGCTTGCCGGATTTGGCCGAGCCCATTCTACCTGGTTTATATCATCCAGGTGGAATTGCGATGCGTGATCTTCAAACAAACCATCACAACCTGTGACCAGAAGCACGGCCAACAGTATGGATGTCAATTTTAGAGTGTTTTTAAATATCATAACTAAATAATTTTTAAATCTTTTGGTTTAATGATCTCAGCTATTAATAGCCGGGATTTTGATCCAGGTTTGGATTACTGTCCACTTCACTTTGCGGTAAAACCGAAAGGATTCTGAAATCATCATACGGTACCGGTTGAGCACCGACCTGTTTTGGAATATCCATAGCTCTCCTTTTCAGATCATACCACCGATGTCCTTCGAAACTTAATTCCCGGCGACGTTCAACCATTACTTCATCAATAATGGCATCTTTATCAGTAGATACAAAAGGTACTGTTAACCCACGAGCTGATTGAACTTCCTCAAGTGCATCCAGTGCTAATGTTAATTGATCAAGTTCAGCATGAGCTTCAGCCTGGATGAGATACATTTCCGGCAGACGAATAAGAGGTACATTATCATCAAACGGACCTGTAGAGCAATCCCACTTCAGTGTATACGGAAATCCGTCATTTGCTGTAGCAAACCAGTTGTTTCTATAATCCTCAGTATCATAAACATCTAATAGGTTTTCCGACGGAATAACATCAAACCAATGTTTCGGATTCGTATATGGACACAGCCCTGTATTTGATCCAAGACTCTCCTCAACCGGGTCTATAGACAGTTCCAAAATCGATTCGGGATTCGGAACTTCATAAAATGCACTGGTTATATCCTCTTCATTATCCAGAAGAGTTAACCCTGATGCAGAAATAGCTTCATCAGCATAGGTGATCGCCTGATCCCAATTTTCGAGATAGAGATGGAGTCTTGCCAGCAGTGCGTTTGCAGCAGCATAGTTGGAAAAATAGACACCTCTGTCATTACCTTCCAGTAATGTAAGTGCATCTTCCAGATCTTCTCTGGCTTGGTTGTAAACATCAACATTACTTGATCTGCTTCTCAAGTCAGCGTCGGTAACATCACGTGTAGGATCCGTACGGATAATCGCAGCTTGATCCCAGCCATTCACCTCTCGACCGGGCTCATACCCGTAAGTTCGTCCCAGATCGAAATAGGCATATCCCCGCTGAAACAGAGCTTCACCTTTCAGACGATCCCTCACTTCCTGAGCAACACCTTCCGTATTATCGGCACCTTCAATAACATAGTTTGTCTCATTAATGGTTAGATAAGCCGTATTCCAAAAGGTAATATGGGAACCTTGAGAATTTACTGCTTGCCCGTCGTATCGTCCTGAAGTAATCGGATGTTGATCAGTATTATCAGCTAATACGTCCGGAGCAAGAGTAATCTCCCGCCCATACCTAGCTGAACTTTGCAGTCGGTTATATACAGAGGTAAGAATCGCCTCTATCCCTTCAATATTCTCCTGAGCTACGTCAGGATCCACTGCTGTTGAATTTTCAGTGTCGAGCAAGCCATCACAACCGGCAAACAAGACAACTCCAACAACGATAAGAGTTATTTTTCTTAAATATTTTAACATATCAAATTTGTTTATAGGTATTAAAATTTTTGGCCTGTTTGCTTAGAATTTGATTTCCGCTCCAAATTCAAATGATCTTGGGAGTGGATAATTTGTCTGCTGCCGGCTAAGTACTTCCGGATCCAATCCTGGGTATTCTGTCCAGGTGATCAGATTTTCAGCTCTGGCAAAAATGGTCATAGAGTTCATGCGCATTCTGTTCGTTAAATCAACCGGAAGTTGGTAGCTAACATTAATGCTCTTGAGTCTGATGTAAGAACCATCAAACAGTCTTCTGTCTGACCAGAGATTATGACCTGTTCCTCCGGGGAATGAACTTAGGCTATACGCCTTAGGTACATCCGTGATATCACCGGGCTGCTGCCATCTTCTGAACATATCAGGTGACAGATTTCTACCTCTGTGAGGCGCCATATGGAAGTTTGAATACTGCTCATCCAATATTTTGTTACCGAATTGATACTGGAAGAAAACATCCATGGAAATCGGACCGTATCTGAACTGGTTGCTCCAGCCACCGTAAAAGTCGGGCTCTCGGCTTCCTGCCTTGTGGTAGTCGTCACCGCCAACAGAATTGGCTAAGTTGCCATCCTCATCAAAGAACAGTGCACGTCCATCTGCGGGGTTTACACCGGCATAGTTACGTACCCACCATTGGTGCCGTGGCTCTCCAACATAAATCCTGGAAGCTGAAACGCCGGGATCCCACATCCATTCCTGATCGCCTTCCAGCGCCAGTACTTCGCTTCTCTGGAACGTAATGTTGTATTCTGATGACCAAGAAAATTGACCGCGAGCGAACACAACGGCACCCAATTCAATTTCAAGACCTTCATTTCTAACAGCTCCTACGTTTTCAGTGATACTTGAAAACCCACTGTCATTTGGAAGGAATCGACTTAGTAGCAGATCCTCATTATCTACCCGATACACGCCAACGCTACCGTAAACACGATTGTCAAACAGAGCATAGTCAACAGCCAAATCTGTACTTCGGGCTGTTTCCCAACCGAGATCGGCATTACCCAATTGGTTTGGTCTTAAACCTGTCTCACCCTGATATGTACCACCGGAACCAATGAGTGCATGGCTTGCAAAATCACCAATACTCGCGTTACCGGTAATACCGTAACTAATCCTTGGCTTCAGTTCATCTATCCATGTAATATCTCGCATGAAATCTTCTTTGGCAGCATCCCAGGCTAAAGCACCGGAATAGAACAGACCCCACTGCTTATCATCTCCAAATCGGGAGTGGCCATCATATCTCAGATTTATACTGAGGTAGTACTTACTGTCATAGTTGTACTGCAGTCTACTAAACACACCGGCCGTTTTATACTCCGTTGTCCGACCAGACACAGCCGCTGCTACACCTGCCAGGTTTAGCTGGCCCAAGAGTGGGTTCGGTAACTCCTCACCGCTTGCTGCATGAAATCTGTAATCACGATGTCTGTACTCACCACCCAGCAATGCACTTACATTGTGTGCCTCGCCAAATGTTTGAATGTAATCGGCTACAACGTTACCGCTGTAATTCTGAGTTTCACGGGTTCTTTCATATACAGAACCGCCGTAGTTGTTATAGCGGGGAATTACAGGATTGCTGTACCTGCGGTCTCTTGAGAACCGAACATCAGCGTTGTACTGTCCTCTTACAGCTAAATTCTCATTGATTTCAAATGTAGCCGCAAGATTACCAATCAGTTGAAACTCCCGGCCAATTCGCTCTTCTTCGTTGGCCACCTGAACCATATTATAAAGAATGGCAGGAATATCCTGATTGTATGTCCCATCTTCATTATAAATAGGCGTGGTTGGCCGTCCTGTTACACCACCGTGAAAAGGACTGTTAATAAAGTTACCTCCACCTTCGGTCTGACCATTAAACTGGGATCTCGATAGATTAATTCTTGTTGAAAATGACAACCGATCAGTAGCATCGTGATCAATGTTGGAACGTAAACTTGCTCTGTCAAATGTAGAACTTATGACTGTTCCCTCATGATCTTCGTAGTTACCGGATATATAAAATCGGGTACTTTCGTTACCACCATTTGCCGAAAGTGAAAACCGGTTGTTAGATCCTGTTCGGGTCAAGGCATCGAACCAGTCGTAGGTTCCTACTTCATTTGGGTCACCATGACGATCAATGGCTACTTGTTCACCGGCTTCGCGGCTCAAGCCCCTGTCTTCCCATCTGTTGGCGTAAGCTTCCATCATGAACCTGACTTGCTCAGGCCCTGACATTAAATCATACTTGGTGTGAATATCACTCACTCCATACTTCATATTTGCAGTAAATTCCGTTTGGCCGGCACTACCTTGGGTTGTATTAACGATAACAACACCATTTGCGCCCTGAGCACCATAAATAGCCGTTGCCTCGGCATCACGCATTACATCAATCGATTCAATATCTGACGGATTGAGCCCCACCAGTACATTGGAATTAGACGTTGCTATGTCAGAACGGAATGTTTGTTCGAGTGGTACACCGTCCACAATATAAAGTGGTGCGTTCCCGGAATTAATACTGCCTGTACCTCGAATCCGAATGGTACTTCCAGCTCCCGGTTGTCCACTACCACCGACAAACTGTAAACCCGCAGATCTACCTTGTAGCGCCTGATCGGGAGTTTGAATAGCGCGTTCCCGGATTTGTTCAGATCGAACAGAGCTAATTGCCCCGGTAACCTCTCTTCTTTGTCGAATTGAATAACCGGTAACAACCAACTCATCCAATCCCATTGCATCTGTTGAAAGTTCAATATCGAGTTCAGTAACTTCACCCGCTTCTACAGTTACTTGCTGGGTATGTTCTACGAATCCAACAAATGAAACCTTCAGAGTATATGTACCGGGTTCCATCTCAACTATTTGAAAGAAGCCATCCATATCCGTGGACGCTCCCTGCATCGTTTCTTCAATCAATACTGTTGCGCCTGCTAAAGGCTCATCAGAATCTGCTTCTGTTACGGTACCCTCTACTCCTGTTTGAGCCATCACTGTAAATGGCAGAAAAAGTAGTAAGAATACACCCATCATGTATCTTTTAAACATATGAACTATTTTAAGTGACTGTTAGTTATTATGTATTCCATAAATATTACAGAAATAACGGCTTGGAAGGTTGACATAGCATTTCCCACTAAGATGAGTTATTGAGCAGTAATAGATAGAGAACACGCACATAAATAACGGTAAGCGCTTCCTAAGTTCAACCCCGATTGAGCCTTTTGCAAATTTTTACAAAAATCAATATTATTGTATTAAAATAAATTAATACAAATTTCTAATTTTTTTACATGGTTAGCTTATTACCATAACTCATTTTTTCCAGAAACTTCTCAGATTCATTTTTTACTATTTGCCGAATCTCAGGAACTTCTATTTTCACTTCCATTTCTTTCAAAAAAAGGGTACAATTTCAGTGAGTTAGCGTTCTAAAATAAACCCGCTATGCAGAAGATATCTGACTTTGTTTTTTCTTATCCGCCCAACCTTCAAGAGCTCGATCTTGCTACAATGGTGAGCATGTATCGAGATAGGGGTGAACCGCGGCGGGCCGCACCGGGAAAGTATCTGGCTTGTACGGTTAGCAGAAAACTACTTAAAGAAGCAAAATGGTGGTTTGGGTTATACTACAGCCAGACCGCCTGGGACGAACTTCTAACGAAAGGATCAGAGGGATATCCACTGACAGAATCAGAACTAAACCTCTTAGGGCTCATTGTTGTATCGGAAGAACCACCGCACAGAGAGTATGTGGAAAAAAATATCGGGATACTCCCTAAACTGGCTTACCTGATCGTAAACGATATTAAGCAGTTTGGATTTATTCAGGAAGATGAACACGGTTTTTTAACAGTATCTTCCAGGGGCGAACAAGCACTTCAGGGTATTGCCCGCAGAATTTATGGCAAAAGGTTTATGCCTGAAATGCTCCACGCCTTTCATCACGACCCATCACTTTCAAAAGGAGAAAAACCCGGAAGTGATCAAGCCACTCTTTTTTAAATACCTATTTATGGGAAGAAATGGGTCTTAAAAAATCATATCTTAAAATCTCATTAAAATTTAAGCTAATTCTTTAGTTTAAATCTGCTTCATATCAACTCTAAAAGCCAACCGGCTGCTGTAGGATACTCGTACTGATGGATCAATATCTGCAAAATGTCATTCAAAAAGCACTGCTAAAGATGGATCTGAGCGAAGATCAGATCCCTGAAATTGTGATAGAAACACCTCGCGACCTTTCGCACGGTGATGCCGCAACAAACGTAGCAATGCAGCTTGCCAAACCGCTGAGAAATAATCCCCGGAAAATTGCTGAACAGCTGGTCGACACACTGGATGTTGATCCAAATAAGGTAAGTGCGGTGGAAATTGCCGGACCCGGTTTTATCAATTTCAGGTTTGCAAAGAATTATCTCTATGATGAACTGATTGAGATTCTGAAAAAATCTGATCAATATGGAAAGTCTGCTCAACACAGTGAAAAGAAAGTGTTGGTAGAGTTTGTCAGCGCCAATCCCACCGGACCGCTCACGGTAGGTCACGGGCGAAATGCCGTTTTAGGAGATACCGTTGCACGTCTTTTAGAATGGTCGGGTGCAGATGTACAGCGAGAATATTACTTCAACAATGCGGGACGACAGATGCGCGTGCTGGGGCAAAGTGTCCGGACCCGATACCTGCAGATTTTAGGCAAAGATGCCGAACTCCCTGAAGGCGGCTATGAGGGGGGATATATTAAGGACATTGCCCAAAAGCTGATTGATCAGTATGGAGATTCATTAGCTGATGAAGGAGATGAATCCAAGTTTAAGCAGGAGGCCGAATCCGCCATTTTCGATGAAATTCGCAAGACTTTGGAGCGGATGAACATTGTGATGGACTCCTTCTTCAACGAAAATACGCTATATGAAGATGGCTCCATCGATGAAACCGTTGAGACATTCCGCAAAAAAGATGTGGCTTACGACAAAGAGGGAGCCGTTTGGTTTAAAACCACCGAGTTCGGAAAAGATAAAGACACGGTATTGATAAAAAGCACCGGAGAGCCGACCTATCGCCTGCCTGACATAGCCTATCACGCCAATAAACTGGACCGTGGTTTTGACCTCTGTATTGATGTTTTTGGTGCCGATCACATCGATACGTACCCCGATGTGATGAACGGCATCAGCGTTTTGGGCTATGACAAAACAAAAGTTGACGTGTTGGTTTATCAGTTTGTCACACTGGTAAAAGATGGCAAACCATTCAAGATGAGCACACGTAAAGCGAATTTTGTCACGCTTGATGAACTGATGGATGAAGTTGGCGAGGATGTAACAAGATTTTTCTTTTTGATGCGCTCACCGAATACACATCTCGAATTTGACGTCGCTCAGGCCAAAGAAGCCGGCGAGAAAAATCCGGTTTTCTATCTTCAATACGCCCACGCCCGAATTCAATCCATTCTTCGAAAAGTAAATGAAACTGCCAGCTTATCTGACGATGTTGACCTTTCACTTCTCAAGCATGAAGCAGAAGTTGCACTAATCAAAAAGCTACTTGGTTTTCCTGAGGCCATTGAGTTGGCTACCAAGCACCGCGAACCTCACCGGGTCATAACTTACCTGAATGAATTGGCGTCAGGCTTCACAACATTCTATCACGACTGTAGAATTTTAGGAGAGGATGAAGATCTGATGCAGGCCCGAACCGAGTTGGCAAAAGCGACCGCTCAAGTACTGGCAAACGGACTCTCTATTCTGGGAATTACCGCTCCGGATCGGATGTAATTCAAGACCTGTCAGGTTTTGAAAACCTGACAGGTCTAATCAGAATGGGGTTGAAAATGAATAGCCACGGGTGTAGCAGATAAAGTCTGCGCAACCCGTGGGTGAAGAACGAACAAGCCACCAGAACCCTGAAAGGGTTCAATACTACTCGGCCTAGATCAAATACTTCTCGTTAAAATCGATTTCGTGCTTCTTCAAAAGAGTTGTGAACTTCTCCCTATCTTACCAAAATTGAACCCCATTCGGGGTTCCCTCAAGAGATGTACTCAATTACCCCGATTTTCAATCGGGGCTAATGACATTCATCCGCCTTAGGCGGATTGTGATTGTGTTGAAACCGACTCGTTTGTGGACTTGGGAGAATGATCTATCCGCATTAGAATTTCTTTCGAATAAAAAGGCTCGTTGAATTGGAATGAATACTTTGTGAAGGTTTGACTTCAATAAAAGCATTTAGCCGGGGGTATGCTGGTAGGCCGATATACATTAAAGCAATACGAAACTGAGGGTTATTCAGTGAATATTCGCCAGTTGGCGAATCAAGGTCTTATACTGAAATAGGTTGACACAATTTAATTAGCCCCGACTGCAAGTCGGGTTGGAGGGAATTAGAGCAATGCAGAACCCTGAAGGGGTTCAATACTACTCGTACTACACCAAATATTTCTCGTTAAAATCGATTTCGTGCTCCTTCAGAAGAGATTTGAACTCCTGCTTCCAGCTCATCGTTTTGTGGTGATCTTCCTGATTTTTAATGTACTCGATCAGTCGAGGTTTATCCCGCACGTGATGGGTAAACGCACCATATCCTTTTTGCCAACCTTTGAATTTAGGAAACAAATTCTTCCTTTTGATAAAATCACTGCTGGCCAGTTTAATATCCTTAATCAGATTCGCCAGCGAAACCGAAGGGTGTAAGTGTATCAGGATATGAATATGGTTTTCAGTTCCGTTAATGCGGTAGAGATAACACCTATTCTTTTTGAGAATGCCCCAAATGTATTTGTAGAGCAACTCGCGGTGCGGTTTATCTAAATAAGGCACTCTGTTTTTTGTGCTAAAGACGATGTGATAGTGGATTTGGCGATAGGTACTCATAACATTAAAGATTGATTATTATAAAATAGAGTCTCTACTAAAATGGAACTCAAATTGTGGATTCCTTACAGAATTGAACCCCATTCGGGGTTCCCTCAAGAGATGTGCATGACACCCCGATTTTCAATCGGGTCTAATTACATTCATCCGCCTAAGGCGGATAGGGATTGTATTAAAACCGATTCGTATGTGGTTTTGGGAGAATAAATGGAGAATGATCTATCTGCATTGGAATTTCATTCGAATAAAAAGGCTTGTTGAATTGAAATGAATACTTTGTGAAGGTTTGACTTCAATAATAGCTTTTAGCTGGGGTACGCTGGTAGACCGATATACATTAGAGCAACCCGAAACTGATGGTTGTTCAGTGAAGATCCGCCAGGCGGCGGATCAATAAAAGTTTCGAATAGAGGCGGACAATCACGCTTTAGAGATCAAAGATAAGACAGCCTGGAAAACAGATAAATGCAAAGTTGATCTTTGATTCAAGTATTAGATGTATGATCGTGTAGGTTGCAAGATTCTTGTAAGATCAGGTTTACTCCAAGCTTCAGAAGCAAATGTAGTTGTTTTTATTGGAGAGTTGTCTCAATACGGATCCGCCAAACGGCGGATCAATCCGATTAGCCCCGACTGGAAGTCGGGTATAGAAATTTTTGAATATCTCAGAACCCCGAATGGGGTTCAATCTTTCCTATACCAAATTTTTTAATCCATCCCTTTCAGGGTTGCAGATTTTGTAGATTCTTAACATCCCGGGTTGCACCCGGGAGCTTAATCATGTTGCTTCCCTTCAGCAAGCTAAAATTAACTCGGTCTTAGTTTCGAAAAACAGACGATACCTTTTGTAAACTGATCTTCTACTTTAAAGCCG
>NZ_JAWLDW010000204.1:0-2925 GCF_041686455.1 Rhodohalobacter sp. | reverse complement strand
CCAAACAGTACGCTTGGCTATAACATTGCCCGGGACCGCATGTATACCATCCTGGATAATGAGGATGGGTATGTGGTTGGGGTATATACCTACTACGAAGTTCCGGTTGATCCAAATTCTTCAACGCCTCGCGCAGATGCTTATCAGAACGGGCAGGGTATGAATGCGGAGCATCTATGGCCGCAATCGAAGGGAGCAGATTCAGGCCCGCCCAATAGTGATCTCCACCACCTCTATTCTACAGAAATCCGGGTCAATGCTGATCGCGGAAACCTAAAATTTGGCACGATCCCCGATGAAGAGACTGACTTGTGGTACAACAAAGAAGTGGAAGAAAACACCGGGAATATATATACCAGTACGCCCCCTCCTGAAAGTGAGCGCCCTTTTTACAGTAAACGAAAAAACGGCGACAGGTTTGAAGTGAAGCTCGACCGAAAAGGAGATGTGGCCCGGGCGATATTTTATTTCTACACAATTTACCGGGATGTAGCGGATTCCGAAGGCCCGGGTTTTTTCGACTCCATGGATGAGGCTCTACGCGAATGGCACAACCTGGACGAAGTGGACAGCTATGAAGTCTGGAGATCGGAATCAATTGAAGATTGGCAGGGCAATGTGAACCCCTTTGTGATGGACACTACATTGGTTCGCCGGGCATATTTTACCGAAGATGGCGGTACGGACCCCGATCCCGATCCGGAATTTGAGGAGATTTTTACTGAAACATTCGGCACCGTTTCGTCAAGTACCGATATTTCCGCACACCAGTTTGATAATGCAGGTTTTACATTTGAGGGAAACGGAGATATCCGGGAATCCCTGCCTTCGGAAGGGTATGAAAATGCAAGCGGCAACGCCCAGGTGTTTATGAATCTTGGGGATCGGTTTGTTACAATTTCAGGAATCGATTCGGAAGGGTACGAGCAGTTGGCGCTTCAGTTTGGTGTGTATGCTAACAGTTCCACACCATTTGTGATTGAATATAGTACGGATCTTGGCGAAAACTGGCAGTCTCTGCAGAATGTTCCCGCACAGACGGCCAATACCTGGACGCAATTGCGTTTAGAGGAACCGGGTTTGCCATCTGCCGAACAGCTGGCTATTCGTTTTTCAAAAAGCGGCGGGCAGCAGTATCGTTTAGATGACGTACGTCTTGAAGGGGTGGCCAGGGAAACAACTGCAAATGAGCCGGGGAGTGAACTTGCAGATCAGGTAGCTCTGAACCAAAACTATCCCAACCCATTTAACCCTGCCACAACGATCGAGTTTGAACTGCCGCGGCAACAGGATGTGAAGCTGGCTATATATGATATGCTTGGTCGGGAAGTGAGTCTGCTTGCAGACGGTATCCATTCATCCGGAAATCATATCTACAGCTGGGATGCCTCAAATTTTAGCAGCGGAATCTATATCTACACACTTGAAACCGGTTCGCGAAGAATTACGCGGAAAATGACACTCATGAAGTAATTTGCTCTTCTCTGGTGTCACTACCAGTAAATTAGTATGTGTAAAATAAGACTTAACTAATTGATAATAATTACTTTGCGTACTTAGCGAACTTGGCGGTGATTATACTGGGCAGGTGTATTTCTGAGGGAAAACCAATGGAAGGGGCACAAAACAATGATTATTCAGCGATGGAGGGACTTTGCCGTCAAAACCTTCGGAGTAAGGTTGCTCTTTGCATGTCATAAAAACAAATGACACAACTAATGTAAATCTCACGCTTTTAGTGAAAGGTTCATAAAATTTTATCCGTGAAGAGAGGCTTAGCTTTGGGATGTAAGGTTCTATGGATTGTTAATGTTAACAATTTCCGAAGCTCATGAAAAAACTTACTCTGCTTGTCTCTGTATTCGTTTTAGTTAGCTCCCCAATCCTTTCAGCACAAGATCATCCCCTAACATCCTTTGGGTTGGGCATGGATGGCGTGGTAACTTCCGTTGCTTCTGATGCAAATGGGAATTTTTATTTTGGAGGACTCTCGTCAGTTGCCGGTACAACCGATATTCAGAATATTATAAAATATGACGGTGAGAACTGGGTAAATATTGGCCGTACGGCATCATTTGCAACGTTCGTGCGGGATATGGAAGTTGCCGGCGAGTATCTTTATGTCGCTTTTCAACGGTCCAATGCCACATCATCAACCAATGAAATCATCACCCCTGGAGGCGCAACAATCAGTGTCGAATCAGGTTTAGGGGCTTACCATATCCCCTCCGGGACCTGGGTAGAGGTTGAACTACCTGATGGTGAACGTTACAACTTCTTCAGCCTGACCAGTAACGGAGCTACAGCTTATGCCGGAACAGGAAGAATTTTTACTTTAGTGAATGGTGTAGCAGATTATGTTGCTCCGGGAAAACCGTATTCAGAATGGAGTTTTAGCGGGGGGACCTTAAATAGTATTGAATATCACGACGGAAAAATCTATGTAGCTGGACGATTTGCCCGCTTGTATAACCATGAAGATAATGAAGACCCATCTGTTGAAACACGTCATGTGGCTGTATTTAACCTGGAAACCAATTCGTGGGAGGCGATGGGAGAAGGTTTTTCAGACCGTGTAAAATCTATCCATATAACCGATGAGGGTGAGATTTATGCCGGAGGGGAGATGGAGGAGATTCTGGATGGAGAAAATCCCATAACCACAAACGGTTTTGCAAAGTGGGATGGAGCAGGACATTGGGAGCCGGTTGGCCAGGGGATCGATCCGGAAGAATCTTCAAGCAGAATTGAAAGCATAACCTCTGAGGGAGAGAATGTATATGTGGCCGGCAGATTTGAGTATGTTTTGCAATCGGACGGGACAGAAGTTGAAACGAACAATTTTGCTGTTTGGAATGGCCAGCAGTGGTCATTGGATGAGTTTGGTAACTCAATAACCGGATCAGGAGTTAAATGGGAAATCAG
>NZ_JAWLDW010000080.1:0-12816 GCF_041686455.1 Rhodohalobacter sp. | reverse complement strand
ATATCGGATCAGTCCCGAGCAGACTCACCCAGAACAATCGGAGAAGGAGTTTGATGAAGATACGCAAGAGAAGTTCAAGAACTACCTGGACAACCTCTCTTTCTCATCTATCGACACAGAAAGTCAGCTGGAGTATACCGCAAACTATCCAGACCTCTTAGAAAAGTATCTGGATGAGGAAGAGGTACACGCACTCTTAATTCCCAAACCGATGAAAGAGTTGAACAGGATACTGGTTCCGATTTATCGTGCAGATCAGGTTAATTTGCGTCTTTCAACCATTCTGAGAGAACTATCTGATTACAGTGGCACAGCTATTTCCCTGTTTTTTGTTGTACAGGAAGAGTCAGAGGATTCCATTAGTGAGTTAAAAACCAAAGCATTCAAAAGCCTTCTGCAGGCCGGTATTGACAAATCAGATATCAAAAGTAATAGCATTGAAGTGGAAAATGTTGAGGAGGCTATCCTGCAGATATCAGAAAAGGATGATTTAATTGTAATGTCTGAATCTCAGGATGATGAACGAGAGAAATGGTTCAGCTCTATACACGAGAGGGTCCGGAAAAATATCGAATCTTCCCTATTGTTGATTTTACAGGAGGAGAGTCGCCGACCTGATCAAACAGAACAAGAGGCTGCAGAAGAAGTTGTTTCAGATGGTGAGGGTTAACCAGCTGAAAAGTTTAGGTTTGATACATTACTGATAAAAAACGGTACTTACCCGAAAAGTTTTAAATCTTTCATCAGGTGCCCGGTTCACATTGGGCTGAGTAGAGAATTAAAGCCCTTCGTAAATTTGTTATCTTTTCAAAAATGAGCCAATTAATTCAATCAAAAACGGGCCAGACATGAAGATCGCGGAAACGTGCTTGTATGCGAAGAACCTGCAAGAAATTGAATCATTTTATACAGAAGTTCTGGGACTGGAAATTGTAATGAAAGAGAAAAACAGACATATTTTCTTTAAATGCGGCGATTCCATGCTTCTTATTTTTAATCCCGAGCATACCCTGAATATTCAAACCGATATGGATGGCAGCCCGATACCGCTTCACGGAACCCAAGGCCCCGGACATGTGGCTTTCGGTGTATCGGTCGATGAATTTGAACCCTTAAAAGAAGATCTTCGAAAAAAGAACGTTCCAATTGAGTCCGAAGTAGACTGGCCAAACAGAAGCCGCTCGTTCTATTTCAGGGATCCCGCCAACAACAGCCTGGAAATTATTACCAATGACATGTGGGATTGAGCTGGGGAAGGTTGTAAACAATTCAGAGGCAAAGGCAGATTTCAAGATTATCTGCACATAAACAAAAAAGGCCTGCATCAAAAGATACAGACCTTTTTTCCGTATTAAGCTTTAATACTTAATCTTGTGTTTCCGAAAGTGTCACAGTTCCAATTTCATTGGTGTCACCGACTGTTACTTCAACACCGGTAGTATCTGACGTTTGGTAAGCGTCATTTGTTGGGTCTACGGAGACGGTATATGTACCCTCTTCAAGTCCAACAAGCATGAACGTACCATCAGAGGTGTCCGCTTTGGTTGAAGAAAGAGTATCTGAGTCTGCAATTGCATAGATGAATGGCTGAGCGTCAACAGGTTCAATTGTTCCGGAAATATTTCCTGTAACGGCTTCATTTGAAGCACTGATAACAGGTTTAAGAAGATATTGTATGCCAGATTGTTCATTACCACGCTCCACAACAGATCGAGCCGCGTCAAAATCAAGCAAGAGCGTATAGGTGATACCCGGCTCAATTTCAGCATTTACGTTCAACTTTATACCGGTTTGCTCACCGCTTGGTACAAACATATCGTGCTCTGTGCCGTCAACAACCACGCTGTGTCCATCGCTGCTCAGGATTAGGCGGATTTGCTCGTACGTACCTGCTTCCAATTCAGCGGAGCCAAGCACTTCCATTGCACCGTTTACAAGTTCTAAAAGGTCGTAACTTTGCTCGGGCGTACTGATGGTTTCCCAGCCTCCTTCCGTTTCACCGTTATTTACTTCTACTCTTTCAATAAATACGTTTACTTCTTCATAATTAGCCGGGGCGTCGTGCAGAAGCACTTCAAGTGTTCCCGTGCCGTCTGCGTCTGTACCTATTGTAGTATCTTCACATCCTACAATGAGTAATGACATTCCAATAAGTGCTGCGAATGATATACTTAACAATTTTTTGAGTAACATAATCTGTTTATTTAATTAGATAGTATTCAGGGTTTGTCAATTAAGACGACTGAAAATTTGAAACGTTACATTATTTTTTAACCTATGATGTGGTATATGTTCTGAGTCGAAACATAACAACAGATTTGTCACTTCAGATTATTTAAAGAGGGATTGACAGAACCCGTACCATTTAATGGTTTGACATTATTTTGTTAAAGCTGAAATAAAATCCAGACTTATCCCGGTACTTTCTCGCGGGATTTTATGATGGGTTTTCTCTTTATGATTTTACTCAAGCAGTGAAGTACTTCTTCGAATGCCTAGCACAGAATTGTACGTTTCGGAAAGACGTTAGGCATTGATTTCACAAAGCCCTGTTAGCTCTCTATTGAGCCGAACTCTGCTACTTCAAAAGAACCATTTTTTCAAATTTCACGTCAGAATTCGTTGCAAGCCGATAAAAGTAGACACCGGACGATAATCTGTTTGCATTAAAAGGAATTTCGTAATAGCCAACCGACAGTTCCTCGTCAATAATAGTGTCAATCCTTGCTCCGGATGAATTGAATATGTCAATTCTAACTCTGGACGATTCAGGCACAACAACAGGTATGACGGTCTGATTATTAAATGGATTCGGATAGTTATTGCCCAGCACCGTTTCTGCCTCTGTATAGAGAAACTCAACCTCTATACTGTTGCCAACCGGCAGATCTTCAGCAACTGCCCTGTAAGTAATTTTCTCTTCAGAATCATGTGTGATAATAAAACTGGCATATCCATTCTCATCCGTCACGTCGTTTACTGGCACCACATCTGAATATCCATCCTGATCAACAACAACCTGAGTATTATCAACAGGCTCTAAGGCGCTATTTCGAAGAGTAACATCAATTCTGCTCTCTTGTTCACCTGTTGCAAGCACGCGATTTCTAGTTACAACAACTTCGGATTGTGATGCACTGATATCTTTTGTCTTAAATTCTAAATTTTCACCATAAGCAGTGCCTCCATCATTTTTGGCATAGGCCCGCGCGTAGTAATTTGTATTTCCTTTTAATTCCGCTAGATCCACGGAAAAAGAATCACCACTAAAATTTGAACGGCTGCAAAAATCTGCGGCCCCCGGGTTCGGATTTGTACCCCAGCAGATTCCACGCTCTCGTATGGGGCTCCCTCCAATATCCACAATACTACCAGTTGCCTCGGCCTTTCCTGCCGTTATGTTAAATATCCGGTTTGTTTCCACCACCGGTATGTCCCTGGCTTCCCTGTACTGGGAAATAATGTGTTTTATTTCTCGCATGCTCCTGGCATTGTCTGAGGGCGCCCCTGTCCCCGTATACGATCCGGTTGCAACATCCTTGAAAAAGACATCCGGATTTGAAAAAATTTGTACACTCTGAGCGTCTTCATTGTATGTCATCACTGAAGCGTACTCCTGATTGTCCTGACCATTCCACCGCCAGCCGGTTGAATAGGAAAACAAACCGCCATCTGCACCCGCAGGGTTTGACTCTTGCAAACGGCTGTGTGCGTTACCCATATTGTGCCCCATCTCATGTGCATGTGTCGTGCTTGTCGCCTGCTGAACCCGGGTAAGTGAAAAACCAAAGCGCGGATCCCCTTCAGTATTGCTTAGCAGCCATCCAAGCCCCCCTACTTCATCTGTTTCAATAAACATTGCGACCAGATCTGCCTGGAATTCGTCTCGCCATACATGCACCTCATCCATATACCCTGTATACTCATAGCCCAATTCATAAAAAGACGGCGAGGTTGTAAGTCTTCTCAAATCTGTTCCGGCACTCGAACTCTCCGTATAGTCTATCCGGGCTGAATGAACAAGCCTGAATTCAATTCCCAAATTGGCGTTATCGGCAGTATTCTGTGCCACAGCCATCGACTGGTTAATAACATTCTGAATGTCTCCTTCTACCAATGCCCAGTTTTCAGCCCTTGGTGTATAAACAATCATCACGTCAATCACCGCCTGATCATTTACATCTTTGTTAGGCATGTATTTTCCGGCTGACCCGGAGGAGGATTTGACTTCATGATCATCGCCGATACCACAAGAAATATTATCCTTCTCATGTGGATCTACCTGGATCAAAGAATGGCTATTCTCCTGATCTGAATATTTAATTTCATAATAGAGGTGATCGACATGATTCTGAATGCCGGAGAGAATTTTACCGTCAGATACTGAGAGGATGAAACTATTTTGCCAGTCATTATTGAGATATGCCGTGATAGACCAGTCACCGTTGTAGTGTTCGATCACTCGCTGAACCGTAACTTCATAAACCCGTTTATCGATACCCGGCATTATAAATGATTTGATTGATTGAGTCTTTATTTTATTCAGAACTTCATCATCAAAAGTGATCGGAACCCGCTTCAGATCCGATTTTGATTTTGAACGCCATTCAGTTTCAGCTGATTCGCTCTTTTCAAACAGAGACGGCAAACGATCCTGAGCATGGAGACCATCAGCAAATATAAGTAGAAGAATTAACAGGGAAAGAAATCTCACTGTGTAGTAATATTTTGTTTAAAATGAACCGAATTAAAGTAAACAACATGTCTTTATCAGACAAAATGATTCGGACTTTAACTTAAAATTTGTGTTTTTATTGATTATTGATCCTCTATCGCATCGGTTTTTTAGACAATTCTATCTATTTATTAGTATTCGTAAATAGTCAATATCTTGTCGAAAACTCCTCTTTCGCTATGGATAAATCTTTTACAGTTTTTTTTATCGCACTTTTTTGTCTTGTGCCAACCTATCAGGAACTGATTGCACAAAATGATAAAACAGCACCTGATTTAAACCGGTTTATCAACTGGACGGTGAATGACCCTGTTTATGTTGCGAAAAATGTAAGTCATAGGGACCTGGGATTATTGATTGCAGCCGGTGTAAGTATAGCAGCCGTTTCCGCATTAGATCGCCGCTCGTCCTCTTATACTCAATCCGAATTCAGAAACAGTCGTACATTGGAAGCTGCAAACGAACTGGGAAACTTTGATTATATAGCTCCATTATCTGCAGCGCTATTCGGAACATCACTGCTTACAGACCGCCGAAAGTTTCAGGATGCTGCCTTCACCTCTTTTCAGTCTCTTTTATACACATATCTCTCTGTTTATACCCTTAAATATGTATTTGCCCGTGAGCGGCCTTCACAAAATAGTTCTCCCTACGCTTTCAACTTTTTTGAGCGTGATGCAGCGTCTTTCCCGTCCGGGCACTCATCCAACGCATTTGCACTCGTTGTACCCTGGGTCGTTTACTATCCTGGGGTAGTCACCTACAGCATGCTTGCACTTCCTGTTGGCACGGCTATCGCAAGGATTTCAAAAGGGGAGCACTGGCTATCTGACGTCTATGCGGGAGCTTTAATCGGGGCCTTCTGGGGATACAAACTTTCCAAACGGCACCTTGATCTTAACAGATCAGATAACTTAGCAATAACTCCCTTTTACGGGAGAAATGGTGGTGGTGTCTCCCTGAAAGTTACTTTCTGAAGAAATTAATGGGTCGCTTATAAAACTCTTGACTGCTGATTAAGGTTATAGGAACTAAAGTTCTAAAAAACCTATATAGCTATGTGGAAATACGATGGAAGCGAACGCCCCGATTTTGCCAAGGAACCCGCACCCGGTGAAGAATCAGTTTGGGATTATCCGCGTCCTCCCGAAATAGTGAAGGACAGCAGAATCGTGGAGGTTAAATGGATGAACCAAACAATTGCGAAGACAACAAAATCAGTAAAAGTTTTAGAAACAGCCAGTCCACCCACATTTTACCTTCCCCCGGACGATGTAATTACGAAGTTATTTGAGAAGGCTCCGGGCTCATCCTACTGTGAGTGGAAAGGGAAAGCTACTTACTGGAATATTTCAGTTGAAGGCAAAAGGCTTGAAAAAGCAGCTTGGAGTTATGAAAATCCCACACATCCATTTAAAAAAATTGCCGGTTACTTCTCTTTTTACCCCGGTAAACTGGAATGCTATGTCGACAATATAAGAGTAAAACCTCAGCCCGGTGGTTTTTATGGCGGCTGGATGACTCCCGAAATTACAGGGCCCGTAAAAGGTGAATCCGGTACCGGCGGGTGGTAGCGACTTGACCGTCTTTTGCCGTTTGGCAAGTATTCATTCCTTCCACCCTCTTTTATGAGCTTCATTCGATGCTTGCCTATAAAGTTTGCCATATTATCAATATCGTGATAGGGTAAACCCAAAATGAACCGGTCGCTTTTTAAACATGCCCGTGTTGATAACCGCCATCAAACAAAAGGTTCACAATTAAAGAGCCGTTTCCCCCCTGGACTCTCTTCCTTCAATTCTTGAAATGAACAGATTGGCTTAACATTAAGGTAACATTTCCCTAACAGTGTTTTGCTAACATATTTATGAGGACTCAAAGCATTCTAAATTCCACTTATTCGGAGATCTGATTGGAAACAGTTCAGGAAAAGAAACCGACACTACTTAAAAGATACGGCACAGCCATAAAGTGGCTTCAGGTTTTGCTGCTTATATACCTGCTCCTCGCTGCAGTATCCATTATCGGTGACGGCTTTGAAATTGCTTCAGGCGGTGCGGCTGTTCAACTGTTTTCATTCGCCACAAACCCTGTAATCTCTCTAATGATTGGAATCGTTGCAACGGCAACCATTCAAAGCTCAAGTACGGTTACTTCAATCATTGTGGGTCTGGTTGCAGGTGGTCTTCCGTTGTCTATGGCAATTCCGATGATAATGGGGGCTAATATTGGCACATCTCTGACAAGCACAATCGTCAGTCTTGGCCATGTACGAGATGGTGAAGAGTTTAAGAGAGCATTTTCAGCTGCCACTGTTCACGATAGTTTTAACATATTCGCTGTTTTGCTGATTCTCCCGCTCGAACTTGCGTTTCATCCGCTTGAAAGTGCATCACTATGGATTGCAGGATTTTTTGCAGCTGATGTTACGGCAGCAGGTGCTGATCTGAGCAGTTTCAATGTTATTTCCATTGCCATTGCTCCTACCGTAAATCTTTTAACTGCTGCTGCATCCCTAATACAAGGTGTTTGGCAGGGCATCATCCTTATCATAGCCGGCATTGCGCTCATTCTGTTTGTAGTCCATTCAATCGGCAAAATCCTCAAACGACTAATGACAGGCCGGGCGCTTGAAATCATGAACACCGCGGTTGGCCGAGGACCTATCTCAGGAATAGGTGCCGGAAGTTTGATCACAATTCTGGTTCAGTCGTCATCCACAACAACAGCCCTGATCGTGCCCATGGCCGGAAGCGGGCTGATGTCGATGAAGCAGGTCTACCCCTTTACGCTCGGTGGAAACCTTGGAACCACTGTAACCGCATTACTGGCTGCTACTGCCATAACAGGAGGCACCGCCATTCTTGCATTCCAAATTGCCCTGGTACATCTCCTGTTTAATCTGACAGCCATCTTATTAATTTTTTCCATCCCATTATTACGAAATGTTCCTCCCGCCCTTGCAGAATATATGGCCGCGGCAACCCAAAAAAATAAGTGGTTCGTCGGTGCTTATATTGCCACACTCTTCTTCCTGGTTCCTCTTCTTGTACTGGGTATTTCAAGAGCATTCTTTTGAAAATAATTATCTGAATACCTTTAACCACATTACCCGGACAGCATATAATTATTATTGGCCGCATCTACCGGTTAATTAGTTATCACTGAGCTCAATTTCTTTAGCTTGCGCCCCATCTTGGATCCAATTTCTAGTTTTTTTGTTCTATTCAGAGTTTCTACTTTTTGATTTTATTATAACCTAACCACTGAATATAACACCATACCAAAATTTGTGTTGTCTACGTAAGGTTCCATCCAAACCGATAAATTTTGGAAACCCAATGGATTATAGTCATCGGGTTTACAGTGCTGACTGTACTATAAAGGAACGACTCGAGCTGCACGGTTTGTTTTAGTTATCTCTGAATGTACAGTCTCTACAACCTTCAAACTCATGCCGGCGTGAAACTGCTGCTGATTTTTACTTTCTTACCCTTTTTTGCCATGACTCAGATAAGCTCCACCGACTTTCGAAAAGATCAACCCTGTACGGGTAAAGAGATTTCACTCGAATTATTTCAGTGGGAGAACAGAATACTCGTGCTCTTTGCATCTCATTCAGATGACGAAACCTACCAAACTCAAATGGACAGATTCTCTTCCCTTGAAGGCGAATTCCGGGACCGCGACCTAATCCTGATCTCCGTTTTTAATGAAGAGTGTTCCTCGCTGAATGGAGAAGTCATATCAGACTCTTCAAGCCAAAAAATCCGTGAGAGGCTGTCTCCGCCGGAAAACGGCTACTCCATCTTACTGATCGGAAAAGACGGCGGCGTGAAACTCAAACAAGACGAAGTGCTCGAACCCGCTGAACTCTTTCGTGTCATCGACCGAATGCCGATGCGTCAGCGTGAGATGAGAGAAGGCGGGTAGTTTGGCAGCACAGAGTAGTGGCATTAGTTTCTTGTCTTGTACAGAATTTAACAAGTCCGTTTTCAAGGAATAAATAGGCAGACATTTAATTCTTTAATTTCACTCAGTCAGGCAGTTTCCTATTTGAAACTTATTTAAAATTTGAAGAGCTCCCTTTTCCTTCTGTTTTATCGAAGATAAGCTTGAATTCCACACCCTCATCCAGTGATGTATATGAATATGAGCCATGAAGCTGGCTCGTAAGGGTTTGAATCAGCTCCATCCCAAGAGATGTTCCTGAATCTTCTTCGTCTAAATCATCCGGTAAACCCTTTCCATCATCCCGGATTTTCAGCGTCACTGTACCATCTTCTTCTATAAGGGAAATATGCATGGTCCCTGAATCACCGTCATCATATGCATGTTTCAGAATATTCGTTACAATCTCGTTTAAAATGAGTGAGCAAGGAATTGCATCATTTATGTTCAATTCAACCGACTCCATATCGTACGAGAGCTCCAGATCAATGGAACTATGGTAGGTATCGGTAATATTGGTGATAAGCTGTTCGATATTTCTATCAAGCCGAAGGTTCTTAAAACTCGAAGCCCTATACAGCAGTTCATGGATTGTTGCCATTGTTTTAATGCGTCCGGTACTGTCATATAGTTTTTCCTGAACCCTTTCATCGGTTTCACTGTATGCCTGTAGTTCCATCATTCCTGATACAACAGCAAGGTTATTTTTCACCCGGTGATGAATCTCTGCCAATAAAATATTTTTCTCCTCCAGAGAATCCTGAAGCATCTCCCGGCTCTCTTTTTCTTCGGTTACATCTATGGCTACCCCGCCAACGATCTGTTTTAGTCCCGGAACCCCTTTAATCGGGAAAATATTAGTTTTGTAATATCTCACCTTTCCATTTACTCTGAGCTGTTCTTCAAAAACAATGGGCTCACCCGATTCCAATACTTTCTGATCATTGGCTTTAAACTGGCTTGCCTTCTCACTATCAAAAAGGTCATATAAGTTTTTATCCACCACCTTTTTCCCGGACAATCCAAGCAGTGATCTGAACTTATCATTGGCAAATACAAATGTTCCATTCGCATCTCTTATCCATGTGGCTGACCATGCGTTGTCGGCAAGCTCTTCCAGCAGTTTCTTGTTGCGGAATGCTTTCTCTTCTATTTCCACTAATTCGCTTACGTCTACTATGGCTCCAATTATGGTATCCGGCGTGCCATCTTCATTGCGATCCACATAGATGCGATTCATCACATATTTATAAAGTCCGTCGAATGTTCTGATCCGGTAGACAAGGTTCGACTTCTGGTTATCTCCTTCCATCGTGAGTTCAACATCATGAACCACTTGTTCAAGATCATCAGGATGGATCTTATCGAGCCACCAGTCGTAATCCACAAACTTTTCCGAATTCGGATACCCGAGTACGTCCGTTAACTCATCTCCCCAGGAGAGATCGCCCGACGCCCAATCCAGTTCATAAATGAGGTCTGTCGCAACCGATACAATTTTTTTGAGTTTATCTTTAAGCTCATAAACCCCCTGTTCCGCTTCTTTTTTATCGCTAATATCAATGGCTGTCACGTACCATTTGTTTTCATCACCCGAGAAATTACACTGAAACCATCTTTTTCGGTCGTGCTTGTCTATAAGCCGAACCGATGTTGAGTAACGCCCCCGATGCTGCTTTTCACTCGAAAACCACTGTTCAATTGTACTATCTTCAAGCTCATCTGCCTCCAAAAAATTGGTAAACGGTTTTCCTTTAAGTGTATCCGGTGAATATCCCAAAACCTTCTCCACTCCATTGCTTACATCCGTTATTTTTCCTGAACCAGGCTCCAGGAGGAAGGTAAGATCTGCTGAGTTTTGAAGTAGTGCAGAATAGGATTTCAGTTTTTTGCTACTCTCTTTCAACAACTCCGTTTTTTTGTAGAACATAAGATGAGCCCTTGCTCCATCTATCATCACCTGAAGCTGCTGTTTCTGATCATCGGAGAGATCACGGGGCATGGAATCGCATATGCAAAAAGTGGCCATATTGTCTCCCGCCTCACTTCTGAAAGTTGCCCCGGCAAAGAATTGAATCTTATCCATTTCCAAATCAGAAAGCAAAGAAGCTGCTTGCTGATGATCCCGAACATTGTGTATAATTGACAAACCGTTATCCGGATCCACCACATCTGAAATCTTTTTGGCAGCGGAAACAATAGGTTCATCACAAGCTCCATG
The DNA here is from genome assembly GCF_041686455.1 of Rhodohalobacter sp. NCBI lineage: Bacteria > Pseudomonadati > Balneolota > Balneolia > Balneolales > Balneolaceae > Rhodohalobacter > Rhodohalobacter sp. The sequence continues at coordinate 1,909 of NZ_JAWLDW010000080.1, read as the reverse complement.
TGAGGCAAGTATTCCAGGATCTGAATCCATATGAAAATAAATCAAAGCAGTAGTCGCTTCACAAATATCCGCCGCTGATTTCAGGATCGGCATCATCCGGTCTTTCAGTGTTTTCAAACCCGTTTCATTTGATAAAATGTCAACGTCAATATCATTCTCTATCATCATTCTTTTAGCCCTATTCTTTCTTTTTCAATTAGGTGCTATGGCACGAAAATGTGTGCCGGTAACATCACAAGAGGCCACTACATGTTTTTACTCTTGATTTTATGAATACAGTTAGAAAAAAAAGTTATAACTGTAATCCTCTGCTCTTCAATAATTTAATGTAGTAAATTTTTGCACCATTCCTTTATCGGTAATATCTCATTTCAAATACACTATAAAGCTAACCGATCCATTTTTCCTTCACCCTCTTTACCGTCAAATGCGTGTTTTTTTCGTCGACGCTACCTTTCCCTGATTGTGATTTATGAAACGCTCCCGAAGGTCAGAAGTAAATCCAACATAACGCCAATCTTCTGCCTCACTTTTTATGTTGATATGTACATAATAGATTGGTTTCTCTCTTTTTCTTAAACGAAATATATCACTACTCAATGCTTGCAAAGGTTGATTGCTCTGATCTCCTACTTTGAGACTTCGGAAACCATAAAGCCTAAAAAAAGTGCACGCACTCCAAACATTGGCGAAGGAGAGCCCGGTCCCGAATCCCCGGGAAGACCATTCGATTATGAGTCGTCTAATTAATTGCGTTTAAAGACCATAAAGGCCGATTTTGAGAAGGGTGTACCCACTAATGTACCAACTATTCACGTCACCGGTGAAGAGCGTTCATTTTGTCTAAATTTTACTCCTTCCACATTCCAACCTTTATTTCCTCATCGATCCTCTCTGTTTATTTCGGGTACAACAATTTGATACTTCTTGACCAGCTTACCTCCTTTGACAATAGAACGATTACCGCTACCCAGTCCTATAGTTGATTCTTCAAGGTACTTAAGCCAGGAATGGTTATACGTTTCGGCCATGTAGAGAAACAAACGCTTTACTTTTATGGATCGGCAATTCTCCAACAAGGATTGCAAAACTGACGGCCGCAAAGTCGTCATACCCTCCATGATGTAGTGGGCTTCATCAAAGTTTTCATGTTTTGGTATATCATATAAATACTCCATCACGGCTCGCTCCGGACTCGACATATTAAGTAAAAACCCATCTACATTCTTCTTATTCAAACTCTCATCATAATCATCAAATAGTTTTGCCGATCGCACCTCAAATGACACATCCCATTCAACATTTTTAAACCATGTCGGTAGCCATAAGTCCGGCTCTTTCCAAAGCACTACTTTTTGATGGGGACCCATTTTTATGTAATGGCCGTACCCTTGTAATTCAAGAGACGTTTTTCCTCCTATGTGAACAGACATGTTGTTTTTGACTTGCAACGTGTATAGCACTCCTGCCCCTGCAATTTCATCCTTAGGTCGCTTATACACACCGGCACTAACCTTCTCAAACCAGCCGCTTTTCACATAACTCGCAGACAGCTGTCTGGATACACCTTTGCTTTCTAACCACTCACTGGTGATTAGTGTACCAGGAGGCCAATCATTTAGTATTTGATTTATTTTATTCAAAATTTGTCAATAAATATTTTACATATTTTGAATATATCAAACCTTTTTAGTAAAAAAATGAATAGATATCGATTATGCTTTACATATCTATAGTTTTTTAACCATAATGCTCAACTTTTACCCTTCATGTGTAATTCTGATGTCAAACCTTCACTCACTAATCCATACTTCAACCTCTCGTAGACCGACTCGATGCCCGGCATGTAGTTCAAACCGGACAGCCCGGATTCTGTATGGCATGCCGACTACAGAGGCACTTCCAAAAG
>NZ_JAWLDW010000203.1:0-2949 GCF_041686455.1 Rhodohalobacter sp. | reverse complement strand
CGGCTTGGCCTTATTGGTTGGTAATGTAATTAAATCTCTGAATTTCTTTTAGCAAACAAATTTTAAACCGCCAAACATCGGCTAAGTCCGCATTGAAACCGTGGTTATAGGGCATTGTGTTAATGGTTTAGTATTGATGTAACGATTTGTGTCTATATGCCATTAGCGGATAATCTCCCAATAATTCCTTTGAGAGAATCACTGTTCGTAAAGCACAAAGTTTAATATATGTCCTGACTTATGAATTACCAATGCACCCTATATTGCTCATACATTCTGTTAGTAACTGATATTATTCTACCCATAGAGGAGCTCCATCTTCCCATTTGTTATGAGTGATTCGGTAGCGCTCTTTAGTTTCTACATGATAGGCTACGATTTCTCCATACATCTGGGGTGAGAAAATGATAGGCTGTATGAGTGCCTGTTCATCGTTTATACCATATCCCTCAGTGGTGTATATCACCCACTTGCCGTCCGGGGAAAAGTGGGCATGTGCATTTTGTCCTGCGCCGACAGAGATTTTTTTGGGCTCTGTCCAGCTGTTGTCCGGGTTCAATTTCATCAGGAAAATATCCATTGTTTTATACTCCTCTTCACTTCTTAATCTGTCAGATGCGAAAACAATTTTGTCTCCCTGTTTTGAAATGGCGGGGAAATTATCCCGGTGTGTATCCTGTGTTAGGTTTACAATTTTGTCATCTGTTTTTAAGTAAATATCAAAGTTCCCGCTTCTTCCGCTTCTAAAGACCATTTTTCCATCTTCACTGAAATCAGCAAATCCATCGTTGTAGGGTGTGTCGGATAATTTTGTAACACGCTGGGTATCGAAATCATACTTCCAGATATCTCCCTGGGTTTTGGGCTTACCCCTGAAACTTCCGGTTGTAAAAATGAATGAGCTGCCATCATGTGTAACCTTACTGTCTAACACCCTAAAATTGCCCGGATTAATGCCCGGTTCTTTTTCAAATGTAAAGAGCGCACTCTTTTCTCCCGATACATAATCTACTCGGTAAAATTCCAAAGTAGAATTCACAAAATGATTGATAAAGAGCGTACAAAGGAGTGCAAAAAGAGCCATTCCGAAAAAGAGAGTGCTGTACAACTTTGAGAGTCGGTAGACATCTTTCATGTTATTTTTTTGTCGAGTATGTCGTTTGTATTGCCACCATCCCAAAGCAATCAAAAAGACCGTGAGCAGGCCCATGACTAAACGAATTGTCAATACTGACTTCGGGTTGACGGCATCGATATATAGGAAGAGCCCACCTGTAGCGATTCCAATAATGAGAGTGAGAAAACTGAACAGCAGGTATCTCCAGAATGAAATCTTCTTTCTGTTTCGAATTCCCATAACGATGCCCGCTACAAAGAGAATGGCCATTAGCAATGGTAGCCATAACACACTATATCCCATGGGCTTCAGGAAATCAAAAATACTTTGTATGTCTGAGGCATCATAAAACAATAGCGTATTTCCGACCTGTGGAGGAGCCACAAAAGCCCTGCGAACCCCATAAGCTTTAACCTCTTGATCACCGAATGTGAGCAAATCGGGTATTTTTGTCAGAATATCTCCGTCAAACCCGAAGTTCCCTGGCACTCCCGGGCCGGATGCATATTTTCCACCGTGAAAAACCATCATTCCATCAGGGTGAATATCTGCATTGAACATCAGATCTGGATTTTCTGAAAAGAGCGGGGTGATTTGATCTGTTGCCGGATCAAACTGCATAATTTTAAAATCCCGCTGGTTCTTCCATGTGGTGAAGGCTATTTTGCCATCTGACATCAGTTTTGGCGAAACAGCCGGACCGGAAAACTCAAAGAGTTGTTTCTGATCTGATCCGTTCGCATTCATTTCAAAAATGGAGTGATTACCGGTTCGATCGGTATAGAAAATGATCTTTGTGCCATCGGCCGACCATACCGGGCTCCCGTCCCACGAGTTTGAATACTTGAGCCGTTGGAGATTCTCACCGGTGATATCTACTGAATAGACGTCGCCGGTTCGCTGTCGGGCAAAAGGAAAGCGAGGATGAGGTACAATTTCATGACCTCTGTCACTGCTAAAGGCGATTTTATTTCCATCGGGAGAAAAGCTTGGCCTAAAATCTCCAGCGGAGTGTTGGGTAAGGTTTACGGCTGATGAGATCTCCTGAATCGAATCCGGTAAAAAAGGGATGAGATAAATCTCTGCATTTCCTTCGTGGGAGGCGACAAAAGCCAACTGGGTGCCATCAGGTGAGAATGTCGCCTGATCCTGAAAAGAGGAGCTTTTCACCAAAAGGGTAGGCGGCCTAGCTCTATCTATCGCTTTCACAAAAAGTTGGGGGATTCCGGATCTTTCTGAAGTAAAAACCACCCACTTACCGTCAGGGCTAATCACAGCATCGTAGTCTAACGCAGGGTGGTCTGTAAATTTTGAAATGTTATTTCCAGTATCTCTGGAAATGTAGATGTCCCAATCTTGCGGGCTGAATGATGAATAAAAAATTCTTTCAAGCGACTGGCCAAAACTGATTGTACTATAAAGCAGTATCACTAAAATGGTGAATATAATTCGACTCATATCGTATTGATTTTGTTAATAAGGAAGGCATTCTCTCAATGCCAATAAAGTTATCTGTACAGGTAAGATTTGACAAATGTTATCGCAGGATTACCAATTGAATATGGATAAACGGATGTTTATTTCATAGTGCAGGCATCAGTTTAAGCCAATGAACTATAGCTAGTATCCCAAAAACGATAAATAAGCCCTATAACGGCCCAGCGTTTAAACGGCGCGGGGATTATGATTTCTTTGAAGTAGCAAAATTAATTCCTTGCAATCAAGTCTAATCGCACCCCGTCCGCGTCCGATTTAAAACGCTTTGATATTATTCATGGCCTCCTCCCAGAATCGTAGATTACGGTTCTGCCAAACTCATAACAAACCCAAGG
>NZ_JAWLDW010000079.1:0-12924 GCF_041686455.1 Rhodohalobacter sp. | reverse complement strand
AATAAAGTCAATTCGATATAAAATCACTGAATTTTGTAATAAGTGAAATTTCATCCTTAAGAAGGTAGGTATTTAGGTAAATGGATATTCATGAGGAAAATTCTATGGACACCCCTCTTTATTTCGTTTCACGTGTCGCTAACGCTCGGAGCCCCTTTTTAGGGGAGAATTGTTCAACTCCGTCATCAGCTTTCTTATATTTAACTCACGTTAAATACAATTCCTTCAATTAAAAGAGGTCGCTCCGAATAAACAGAACAACCTTAAAAAAGTGAAGTACCTATTCAGATTAAATTTCAACCTTCATCACAAAGGGTCGGGTGCAATCCAAACAATATCATTTTAAATATCCACTAAGGAACCGCCAACTGATTTTAAAAACATGAGAAAGCAGAAAAGTGAGAGAAATCAGAGTGCTATTTTTGCAGGTGGCCCGTCAGCTAAGTGTACTAGATCCGTAGTTAAGATCACTTTTCGCTCAATATGGCTGTATCGAGTCCATCATTAATCTCTTACCTGCTTTTTATACTAGTTGTTCAGCGGAGCTTCTACAGGTTCTGACGGTGGTGGTGCAGGTTAACGATCTGGCCGGTAGTGGGAGATATATGTTAGCCACAAAAGCACGGAATATTCATTCAGTTCACTTCCGTGATTCCGTGGCTAAATTCTATTTGATCGGTTAAACCACTCTTTTCCAAATGATTTTTTTCTGAAGCATAAATTCAATCTTTAAATTTTTCTGATGTGGGTGTCATTCAAAAAATTAAAAGATGAGCAGCCCAAAAGCGTAAGAATTAGGCGGGTCTCTTTTTTCCATTTACGAATTAACCGGTCTAACCCCTCTTCTCCCTCCTCTTTAATGGCTTTTATAACCGGCTGTGCCGTAGCTGCGAAGTCTGCACCCAAAGCTTTAGCTTTTACCAGTTCAAACGAAGAGCGAACTCCACCGGAGGCGATCAGATCAAACCTAAAACTTTCCCGAAGGGGTGTAATCTGATTAATACATTCTACTGTAGGAAGTCCCCAGTCATCAAACTGATGCATCGGGTTTTTCTGTCGGTCTCTGAGATTTTCCACCTTAGCCCAGCTGGTTCCGCCCGCTCCTGCTGTGTCGATACAATCTACGCCCATGGCAAGCAGGCGCCCCGCAACGGATCCGGAAATTCCCGCTCCTGTTTCTTTTACAATGACCGGAACTGTAAGGTTAGTAATCAGATGCTCCATCCCTTTTTCAATTCCTTTGAAATCGTGATCCCCCTCCGGCTGCATTAACTCCTGAAGTGGATTGAGGTGTACAATTACAGCATCAGCCCGGATACTTTGAACCAGTAAATCGATCTGATCCTTTTCCAGACCACCAATCAGCTGTGCGCCGCCTATGTTTGCTGCAATAAATGCACTGGGAGCATGTTTCCTTACTACTGAGAAAGATTCAATTTGAGATTCATCTTCAAGCATAGCGCGCTGACTTCCAACACCAAATGGCAAATCATGCTTTTCACAGCACTTTGCAATAATTGTATTTACCGATCCCGCCTCCGTATAACCACCGGTCATAGAAGAGATAAATAACGGAAACGAAAGTCTTCGCCCCAGTAGAGAAGCCGACACATCCACTTCGGAAGGATTTACTTCCGGCAGGGCATTATGAACGAAATCGTAGCGTTCAAAACCGGTCGATTTCTGATAGAAAACATCGCTATAAGCAGTCAGATCAACGTGATCTTTTTTACGCTCCTGAATAGACATAGTCGTAATCCAATTTATACTTTACTTTTCAACATTTGAAATTCTCAATTCTAAGACTCAAACCATATAAGAACCACCGTTTATATGAAGTGTTGAGCCTGACATATGCTTCACTTCGCCTTTCGCCAAAAAAGCCACCAGATTCGCCACTTCTTCAGGCTGGGTGATTTCATCAAAAGCGGAGCCTTTTGTTAATGCCTCGGCTCCGAGTACCTCAACCGATTCTTTAGCCATATCCGTTTCAATAAAACCGGGTGCTACCGTGTATGCCACGATCCCCTTTTTACTAAAATCCCGTGCTATGCTTTTTGTAAATGCCGCCATTCCGCCTTTTGATGCCGCATAAGCCGCGTACTCCTGGGTATCTCCACGATAGGCGGCTCTCGAGGCAACATTAATGATTATACCCTCACTTCCATTTTTTAAATGCGCGTTGATAAACCATTTGGAGAGTAGTGCAGCAGATCTCAAATTTACATTCATCGTTCTGTCCCAGACCGAGAGCCAATCATCATCAGAGATCTCAAAGTCCGCATCCTGAAATATTCCGGCGTTATTTACAAGTACTTCGGGCAGATCACCTTCTGAATCAAAGAGTGGTTTCAGTCTTTTTTCAATGGCATTAAAATCGCTTAAATCAACCTGAACTCCCGAAAACAGTTCAGACATCTGAAACTCCGGTGGAAATTCGGAACTGCGCCGTGTTCCTGTAACCCTGATATTCTGTTTTATTAGTTTTTCTGTTATGGCTTTCCCAATACCTCTTGATGCACCCGTAATTACTATATGTTTCATAAAAATTACACCTTGGAACTAATCTTACAATTTAAAGTCAATTTGAGATAAAATTATAAATGAAAATCCCACTTACCAAAGGGTCCCGAAAAATTCGGGGAGAGAGGTATTCATCAAAAATAATGAAAACCCCATTGGCAACTCTCTACATTTCGCTTCGCGAGAATTGTATCGCTCGGAGCTCTTATTTTGGGGTGAATGAGTCATATCCGTAATCAGCTTTCTAACATCGAATTCATGTTATTCATACTCGGATATTTATACTCCTTCAAAATCAAAACCAACCTTTTCGTTTAAAATAGTATATCATTCCGCCGGTCAATATAACCATCAATCCAATTGAAAAAGGATATCCGTAATACCAGCTTAACTCGGGCATATTTAACGGGCTCACATCCGGATTGAAGTTCATTCCGTAAATACCCGCTATAAAAGTGAGAGGAATAAAAATCGTGGCAATAATGGTAAGTACTTTCATTACCTCGTTCATTCGATTGCTCAGCCCCGACATATACATATCATACAAACCAAATACCATCTCACGGTTCGTTTCCATACTGTCCACCACCTGAACAATATGATCATACAAGTCTCTAAGAAACACTTTCACATCTTTTGAAATCAGAGAAATATCATCGCGAATGAGAGAGTTTATTCCATCACGAAGGGACCAAACGGACTTTCTAAAATAGATCAAATCTCGTCGAAGCGCGTGAATTTTCTGAAGCTGTTCTTCTTTCGGGTCATCCAGAATTTCTTCTTCAATTCTCTCAATATTTTCATTGATAACATCCAGAGAATAGAAATAGTGATCTACAATATTGTCAGCCAGGGCATAAGCCAGATAGTCCGGTCCGAATTTTCTGAGACGGGTATTCGTGAGCTCCAATCGTTTCAAAACCGGTTCAAATATGGGGTCATCGCTCTCCTGAAATGACAGTACATAATTTTCGCCGAGAACAATACTAATCTGTTCAGTATGCACTTTCAAATCCCCGCTTTCGTCTTCTTGCTGCTTGATCATTCTCAGCACCAAAAATACTGCATTAGGATAGATCTCCACTTTTGGGCGCTGCGATGTACTCACAATATCTTCCTGAATTAAGGGGTGCAATTCAAAATAATTCCAGACCATCTTCAGCTTTTCAATATCGTGTAATCCCCGCACCTGAATCCACGTTTTTGATTTATTCTGTAAGTAAAGTTCTGACTTTTCTATTTTTTGGATCGGAATGACGTCGTAATGACTTTCGTCAAAATCATGAACCGTCATTAACACCTCATCCAGTCGCTGAATACCTGTATGAATCGCCGTTCCGGGAATCTGACCGGGTGGTTTACGGTGGTATTTCCTCAGATGACCTGAACCAAAAATCGATTGAATTTTTTTTGCCGCTTTCTTCGATGCTTTATTCATCAGTTGACTGATCAGTTATATAAATTAAACCGAGTAGTAACAGTACTCTTTTTTTATGAAAATGTCGATCCTTTTTCTAAATGCAGACCTTAAGGGATAAGACAATTCAATTCTGATTAAACCACACAATTCAATAACTTCCTGAGCCCATCAGCAGGAATATTTAGTACAATTATGATTAATTTTACAGCACAGCCTAAAATAGAACTTCATCTGCATCTCGACTGCTCACTCAGCTATAATGTAGTAAAAGCCCTGGATCCATCCATTTCAGAAAAACAGTACCGAGATGAGTTTAAGGCTTCTGTAAACTGCCGGGATTTGAATGACTATATTGCAAAAGCCGGACGTGCCATCGATCTTATGCAGAGCCGTGATGCATTACGACTTGTAACACTTGATCTATTTGATCAGTTGAAAAACGACAACGTCATCTATGCTGAATTACGTTTTGCTCCGCTAGAGCACATCTCTGAGGGATTAACTTCTGAACAGGTAGTATCTGCTGTAAATAAGGCAACTGAAGAAGGAGTTCAAAGAACAGGCATTGAAGCGGGAGTTATTCTTTGTACACTACGCCACTATTCTGAAGAGCAAAGCCTGAGCACTGTGAAACTTTGTGAAAAATTTAGCAACACACGTGTGGTTGGATTTGATATTGCAGCCGACGAGGCCGGCTACCCTGTAGATAGTCACATAAAGGCGTTTGAATACGCCCACCGTCATAACATCCACTGCACTGCTCATGCTGGAGAAGCTTGCGGAGCTGAAAGTGTAAGAGAAACACTGAATGAGTTCAAACCGTCCCGCATTGGTCATGGTGTGCGTAGTGTTGAAGACCCACATTTGATGAAATATTTAAAAAAACATCAAATTCATCTTGAGATTTGTCCCACAAGCAATACACTCACAAAAGTGGTATCGAATCTTGAAGACCATCCGGTAGACCAAATTTATCAATTCGGAATCTCGATGAGTATAAACACAGATGGCAGGACCATTTCAAATGTTTCACTTCGGGATGAGTATGAATCGCTTCATGAAATATTTGATTGGACAAAAGAACATCTGCTTACGTGTAATCTGGAAGCAATTGAGCACGCTTTTATTAATGAAAAAATGAAGGATAAACTGCGTGCTAAAGTTTTAGGAGGCTGGAAATAAAAAAGACCTGACAGGTTTTGAAAACCTGTCAGGTCTGGAGTAAAAAAATCAGACCATTAAGTGTGTCCTAACTGGATTTTTAACACTTCTATCTCCAGCCTACACGATCCATAAGTCGAATGGCCAACGGATTGTTTTCTCCGTAGGAAGTTACATTAACCGCATCACTTTCAAACGATCCAAATTCTCCCAAAACACCCGGTACTTCCATGTCTTGCAGAATTGGAAATTCATTATTTCCTATAGAGTAGAGCTGCTGAGCTTCTTCGGTAGCAAGATACTCTATAAACCGAATAGCGTTCTCTTTATTAGGCGAGTTTGCTGCAATTCCTGCACCACTGATGTTTACATGTGCTCCACCAAATTCAGCGGGTGGAAAATAAATATCCACTTTTTCGGCTACTTCTTGGTCTTGCTCATCTTCTGATTGCATTAGTCGGGCGAGGTAGTAATGATTTGCAATAGCCACGTCGCAAATTTCAGCCGCAACTGCTTTAATTTGATCCGTATCTCCACCCTGTGGATCTCTGGCAAAATTGTCCACAAGTCCCTGAGCCCACTCTTCAACCCGGTCTTCTCCATAACTTTCAATGAGTGACGCAACCAGCGATTGGTTATAAATATTGTTGGATGATCGAACACACACTCTGTCGCCCCACTCTTCATCGGCCAACTCCATATATCCTTTCAAATCAGAAGGGTCAACGTTCTCTTTGTTGTAGATAATGCCCCGTACGCGTTCTGATAGTCCAACCCACATATCGTCTACATCACGAAGTTGCTCCGGGATAACCTCCTCCAAATAGTCTGATTCTATCGGTTGAAGTACACCTGCTTCCTTCGCTCTCCAGAGACGGCCTGCATCAACAGTAATTACAACATCTGCCGGACTGTTAATTCCTTCATTCCTCATCCTTTCAATCAATTCGTCACTGGAGCCTTCAATCAGATTAATTTCAATTCCGGTTTCTTCGGTGAACTGATCGTAAAGTTCAAGGTCTGTATCGTAATGCCGTGAGGAGTAAATGTTTATTTCATCACTTTCTGAGCATGAAAAAAAGAAAGCTAGTGAAGCAATGAGTACAATTATTTGTTTCATCTGATAAGGAGGCTTTTTCTTAATATTTTATTTAGATCAATTCTAAATAGATATTTCCATAGAGTCAAGCCCTCAATGGATAAAACTTCTGTACAAACGATATCGTAGTTTGGCAGTACCGGCTAATCTAATCCGGTTCATACCAAACTTCAATTATCGAAAGCTCACCGAAAATGTATAGTGGATATACTTACCCTGCTTCTGCACTCAGTGTTTCTTCGATCACCCGCTTCTGAATATCGTTCGGAACAGGACCATAGTCGTGGAATTGCCGGGTATATGTGGCGCTTCCCTGCGTCATCGATTTCAATCGTGTGGTATATTTATCCAGCTCCTGCAGCGGCACAATCGCTTTAACTTTTTGGATTGAACCTTCGGAGTCCATACCTAAAATTTGACCTCGCCGGGAACTTAGATCACTCATCACATCTCCCATATAATCCGCCGGCAGAGTCACTTCAATTTCATACAGTGGTTCTAAAAGCTGCGGTGAAGCATTGAGAAAACCTTCCTTAAAAGCCATCAATGAGGCCGTTTTAAATGCAGCCTCATTGGAGTCTACGGAGTGCATCGAGCCATCATAAACTGAAACCCGAACATCCCTTACACGGCACCCACTCATGGGACCGTTCTCCATTTTCTCCATAATCCCTTTTAAAATGGCAGGCATAAACCGGTTGTCGATCACACCACCCACAATGCAGTTTTGAAAAACCAGTTTTCCGCCCCAGTCTAATTCTATTTCCTGCACATTTCTCACGTTTAAATCATCCCGGTCCGGAATTCCTTCATACCAGGGTTCGATCGATAGGTAAACCTCCGCAAATTGTCCAGCTCCCCCACTCTGCTTTTTGTGCTTATAGTAGGCTTCCGATTTTCTGGTAATCGTTTCACGATATGGGATTCTCGGTGTGATAAACTCCACTTTCAGATTATATCGATTTTGAAGCTCGTATAGTATCACATTTAAATGTTCTTCACCCAAACCGTGTAAAATCGTCTGCTGAAGCTCTTGGCTATGCTCTACACTAACAGATGGGTCTTCTTTTTCGATCTGATGCAAAGCATTGCTTAATTTATCTTCATCCCCTTCATTTAGCAGCTCAATTGCAACGCGAATGGTTGGTTCGGGATAATTGATTGGCTCAAACTCTAAATCTATACCCTTATCTGTTAGAGTATTTCCAGACATTGTATTTTTCATTTTAACCGTTACTCCAATATCACCTGCATCAAGCTGTGCCACTTCTGTACGTTTTTCACCCTGAGGGCTAAAAAGTGCACCCAATCGCAGAGAATCTCCGGTTCTTTGATTGAACAAATCCATTCCATGCTGAACTGAACCATCCATTACTTTAAAATAGGTCAGGTCTCCAACATGGCTTTCTGAAGTTGAACGAAACACAAACAGAGCAGGATTCTCGTCCGGATTCACCTTATGTGTTTTACCACTTTTTAGCGTGAGCTCCTTTTCGGTTGGATCGGGAGTTACATTGCCAATAAATCCCATGATACGTCCAGACCCCATATTTTTTCCGGCAACAGTACAAAAAAGAGGAAAGATATCGCGGTTCAGCATACCCAGCTTAAGGCCGTCTCTCATCTGATACTCATCCAGCTTTCCATTTTCAAAATAGAGATCAAGCAGACTTTCATCATTTTCCGCAATTGTCTCAACCAATTCATTGTGAAGCAGTTCAGCCTGAGCTTTCAGTGATTCCGGAATAGGGAGTTTGTCCGGCCGGCCACCTGCTTCCGGAAATTCGTACATAGTCATCTTTAAAACATCTACGATTGCGTGAAAATCATCTCCCTCGCTGTAAGGGAACTGAACGACGACAACTCCCCGGCCGAAGCGCTCTTTGGCCATATCAACGGTTTTCTGAAAATCCGATTGTTCACTGTCCAGTTTGTTGGCAACAAGTAACGTTGGTAGATTTCTCAGTTCAGATGCTTTCCAAAAGGCCTCAGTTCCAACTTCTACACCATATTCGCTATTCATTACCAGGATTGCTGAATCAGCAACTCGCAGTGAGTCTGAAACCTGTCCCCAGTAATCAGGAGTTCCGGGTGCGTCGAGCAGATTTATCTTCGTACCCCGCCAGTCGAGATGAAGAACAGAGCCAAACACCGATTTCTCCTTCTCTTTTTCAATTTCATGATAATCGGAGAGTGTCGACTTGTTTTCAACTGAGCCGCGTTTATGAGATGATCCAGATTCAAAAATCATGGTCTCGGCCAACGTAGTTTTTCCTGAGCCGGTATGCCCCATCAGAGCTACATTTCGAACCTTGCTTGTTGGGTAGTTTTTCATGAGTACTCCTCTTTAAATGATTTTTTCCGGTAACTCTTTTGAATTACTTTAGGATGAGTTTACCGATTATGTTTAGCAAACTTCTCTTCGCTATCTTTCCTATTCTAATTTATAAGGCTTGAGTTTGAAATCAATATGAAAAAAATACTTTTATTACAGACCGGTGGAACCATTTCCATGCAACTGAACAGTAACGGCCCGGAACTCGACCCGGAACGCTGGGGGGATCTTCTATATAAACAGATCCCCGAGCTTTCAACAGTTGCAGAACTTGAAGCCGATAAAGTATTTTTTGAAGACAGTTCAGATGTAAACCGATCTCATTGGAAAATGCTGGCCGAATCTATATACAAACAATATGAAAATTATGACGGATTTGTTGTACTTCATGGTACCGACACCATGGCTTATACAGCATCTGCTCTGTCCTTTGCGCTGTTAAACAGCAGTAAACCGATTATCTTCACCGGAAGTCAGGTCCCCATGAGCAAGCTTCGTAGCGATGCGCGTCGCAATTTAGTCAATGCTGTGGAATTGGCCACACAACATATTCCTGAAATAGCCATCTGCTTTAATGACCATCTATTCAGGGGGAACCGAAGCTCAAAAATGAGTATCGGTGACTTTGATGCATTCTCCTCGCCAAATTATCCTCACCTTGCTGAAATTGGAATAGACATCAATCTGTCTGAAAACATTCTCGAGCCAAAGGGCTCTTTTGAATGCAACCCGGTTTTTGATGACTCAATTTTTGTATTGAAGCTCCATCCAAACCTTAAATCAGAATACTTGAACTGGCTTGACCTTAAAAAAATCAAAGTAGTTATTTTAGAAGCGTTTGGAAGCGGAAATATGCCCGTGAAGGGAGACTACAATCTATTGCCATTTATTGAAAAATGTCAAGATCGGGGTGTACACGTTATTATAACCTCACAGGCCGCGTACGATGCAGTAAAACTGAATCAATACTCAAGCGGAAGAGCTGCCAGGAAACGAGGGGCTATTAGCGCGGGTGAGATGACAATGGAAGCAACGATCACTAAAACTATGTATCTGCTTGGACAAAACCTGGAAGAGCAAAATTTTCGAAATCAATTTGAGAAAAACCTGGCCGGTGAGAGATAAAACACCTCGCCTGTCGACTTCCACAGTACTACATATTTCACCTCACAACCATCAGTCGACGGGCGAGTTCACAACCTATTTCCCTCACTCCAGTCAACCCGACCGTCGAAAAATGCAATCGACAGCCGGGGGATTAACACTTCGCCTGTCGACTTCCACAGTACTATGCAATTCACCCCACAACCATCAGTCGACGGGTGAGTTCACAACCCATTCCCCATACCAACCAACCCGACCGTCGAAAACAGCAATCGACAGTCGGGGAAATACAACCTCGCCTGTCGACTTCCTCAGCACTACGTAATTGACCTCACAACCATCAGTCGACGGGTGAGTTCACAACCCATTCCCCATACCAACCAACCCGACCGTCGAAAACAGCAATCGACAGTCGGGGGGATCAGTTAAAAAACACTTGACTTAAAACTTCTTCATCATTTGATTTAATAAATTAACACAGAAATCAAGATGACTATGAATTACGAACCGGGGGAGATCTATCATATTTATAATCAAGGAAATAACCAGCAGAAATTATTTTTCAACAGAGATAACTACTTATTTTTCATTAACAAAATGAGAGTCTATTTGACCGATCATTGTGATATTCTTGCATGGTGTTTAATGCCTAACCATTTTCATTGGTTAGTAAAAGTGAAGGATCACGACATCAAACATAACACAGATTCAATGGATACCCCACTTTATGATTCAGTCCCTCCCTTAAATCGATCGTTGTCAGTTTTACTTAGTTCTTACACAAAGGCTATAAATAAGTCACAAAGTAGAAGCGGTTCTTTATTTAGATCAAAAACAAAGGCGAAGAAGCTAAATTCTGACAAATCAAAACATGACAAACATCCCCTGATTTGCTTTCTTTATATTCATCAGAATCCACTAAGAGCAGGGTTGGTTTCTCAGCTAAACGATTGGGAATTTTCTTCATATCATGATTTTGCCGGATTAAGAAATGGGACACTCTGTAATACAAATTTGGCGATTGAGCTGCTTAATCTACCCCAAAATAAAAGAGAGTTCGTCTCTTTCTCAGAACAAACTATTCCGGATGAGTTTGTAAAGAAACTTCTATAACTCGCCTGTCGACTTCCACAGCACAAGGTATTTCACCTCACAACCATCAGTCGACGGGCGAGTTCACAACCTATTTCCCTCACTCCAGTCAACCCGACCGTCGAAAAAGACAATCGACAGCCGGGTAGAATTCCTCACACTTCTATCTTCTCATTTTTATACATTAACCCTAATAAGAATTGAGCAGATACTTTTAAAAAATCGAATTTATCCAATGATTTTTATTTTTGATGTTGAAACCATACCCGATTTTGAATTCCTTCGCAGAGTATTGATTCAGCCTGAAATTGATGAGGAGGAGTTACTTCTGCAAGCCAGTAAAGAGCTTACCCGTAACAACAGTGGGTTTTTGCCACCAATGTATCATAGAATGGTCTCGTGGGCCGGCCTTTGGGTTGAGAACAACGGTAAACCTGTTCAAAAAGTAGCATGGAATGGAGAAAATGAAAGAGAGGGGCTGGAATCCATTTTTGATACACTTCTGACCTATAAGGATTTTGGATTAGTACATCACAATGGCCGTGGATTCGACCTCCCGTTGCTCACCTACCGCTCCATGAAGCACAACATGCAGATGCCCATGCGTCTGAATCACTACGACATCCGCTATCGTTTCAGTAAAGAGAATATTGACTTAATGGATGAGTTCAGCAATTACGGTGCCAGTTCCTATCCCAAGCTTAAGCATCTCGGTTTTTTGATTGATGTTCCATTTAAACAAACAGCCGAAGGGAATGAGGTCTTAGCCATGTTCAGAGAGGGAAAACTTCCGGAAATTGAACATTATTGCTACGAAGATGTGATGGCTACGTATATCGTCTGGCTTAGGATGAAATATACGGTTGGTGACATTCCATTGGATATCTTTTCAAATCTGAACGAACGGGCTCTCAGTAAACTGAAGGAGATTCAAGCCGGGTAATTTACACCGGTAAAAACATTTACGTTGACATGGTATTTCTACTAATCTCTAATTTCAGAAATTACACCTTACTGGTTCTGACTTCATCATAGTTTATTGAAGTCACATAGAAATACCATGTTTCAGCCCTCATACCTCGCATCTGGCTTCTCATATCTAGCCAATCAAATTCACCACTCCACAGACAGTCTTCCAAAACCACCATCGAAACGAGTTGTCTCTTGTCTTGGCCAACCGATACCCGACTCTCTATCTCCATCCACATCGTACGATACTCCTGCCAATAGGTATACATTTGGATTAATTCTGTAGCCTATCGTAAATGTAATGCGGTCACTTCTCTCCCTTACAATCGGATAGGCTCTTCTGAAATTATAGTCGCGAATCCCGTTTGACGGATCTTCCTCTCCCTGCAGATATCGGTAATCCGCATGAAACTCCAATCCCAGTTGTACTCCTCTTTCAGAAGACACATATAATAACCTGCTCTTCATTTTCAGGCGATACTCTTCAAAATCAAACGGACGGCGAACATTCTCCAGATAGTCCGGTGAAATATCGTCCGGAACAGCATCACCCTGCAATTGATCCACAACCCTTACCAGCCACATCCACTGCTCCACACTGATTTTTCGATAGTTTCCGGTGACAAAAAATCCACCCGAATCGCTAAACTGCCTGTTGATAAAATCATCTTGAAAATCAGAACCCGGCAGTGGCTGCCTCCTAAGTTTTGAAAATCGCCTTTGAAAGGTTAATCCCACTACTCCAATCGGATGAGAATATTGAACCAGTGCCCCCACATAGTGAGCCCACTCTTCATCCCAATAATCTAAGTTTTCAACCTCTGTTGAACTGACCTCCTTTTCAGAATACGATTGTATTCCGGTCAGCAATTCAGCTCTGAAATTCTTTATCGTCGGGGAGATCAATTTCATATTAAACAGCAAAGGGCGGCGCGTGTACTGATACGTTGTTTTGTAGCGATCATTCCACTGATTAGCACTACCGGCCGCCAGATCCTGAACTACGTTTGCCCCCCAATCCAGGTAAGTTATTCCTGTTTGAACCATCCCCGTTTTAAAGTCGCCGTATCTGTAATAAAGGGATAAATCCAGATCAGATTTGCTGTTTGTAAGAGTGTGATTAGCTCCTACCCGGTGATTTTCCTTTATCCTGTACTCATACCCAAGCTGAAACAAAAACCGGTCGGCTCGCAACTTTTCCTCATGAGTACCATCAACTAA
>NZ_JAWLDW010000202.1:0-2991 GCF_041686455.1 Rhodohalobacter sp. | reverse complement strand
GTTTTGATATAGATCACATGCTCGTCAGCGAGCAATTTCTGAAGTTTGTCAGCGACTTTCTTCCGGTCTGATTCTTTTATTCCAATATCCATAGTACTCTCAACTCGTTTCTTTCAGATTTTAAATAGTCGTCCCGACTGCCTGATTTCACCGAACAGCCTTTAATAGATATTTAGACATTAAACTCTAAAATAAAGTAATAAAAAAGATCTCCTATTCCAACATATTCGATCAACATTTATTTATCTGGCAATCTGCTAACCTCAAGATTACAATGCGTTTAAAGACCCTTCAGTCTTAAACATGCAGCTAATCCTTACTCAGTGGTTTACCCAGGCTTACAATACTCTCCCCACTCTTGATATCTTCAGATAGCTCAAGGAGCGTTTTGGTTTCAAAGAGTTCACGAATATTATTTCGTACATGTTTATACTCATTGTGGATCGGGCATGGATGATCATCATCACATTTTTTAAATCCGATTCCGCACTGAGTAAATACATCCAGACCATCTATTGCATCAATCACTTCTATCAACGTGATGTCGTCTGCAGGTCTGCTCAGACTAAATCCTCCGGTTGGGCCCTTCATTGAATTCAGCAAACCATTTTTTACGAGCATCTGCAAAATTTTACTGAGGAAATGCTTGGGAATCTCCTGTTTTTCTGCAATCTGGCCCAAGTCTACATTTTTACCATCGGTAGAATGCAGCGCTATATAAATCATGGCTTGCAAGCCATAGTGACATGAAGTCGAGAACATTGTGGTCTAATTTGATATTTAGGGTTGGATTCACTCCAGTGTTACACCCTTAATTAGGAGGGGTAATAACTAATTATGGAGGTGAATATACAAAATTGACATGGAAAATATATTCCACATTTACCCAAACATTAGTTTGCTAATCAGCAGTCAACGGTCCCCATGCTTTTTCTATCACAAGATCCCTGACTCTGTCTGCAGTATCCGTGCAATATTTCACATGATCCACACTATTACAGAAGTAAAGATTCTCTTTAGTCTCCGTTACATCCGCTTTGGATTTACAGTGAACATTGGAAAAATCAATATCCATCGCATTTGAATCATACCGGTTGATATAATCCATCATCTGCTCCATTGTAAGTTCCTGTTCGGGAGTATCTCCGTTTTGATCGGTATAGATCATATAAAGACACTGTATAAATCTGTACAGTGCACTTCGTGCAAATACGCAAACTGAATAGTTTACTACATCCTCAGCCGGTTTATAGAGTTCATTGCGGGCATTGTATAGCTCAGAATCTGCCTGCTTGAATAACTCTTTGATCATTTCGTTACTCATAACTTTAGGGTTTTTAATTAAGCGATTACTTGTATCCTGAGCTCATTGTCATATCTACATTCCAAACATTTGAACGGATTCTCGCGCCATTTCAAAAATTGGTGTGAAGTAAACACCAAACAGTAATGTAGGTATGAGCAACAGCAACAGAATAATCTTAGTACCGGCATCAAATTCAAGCTTTTCGGCGCCCTCATCGGGTTTGTAGAAAAACATATTTCGCACTACCCGGATGTAATAAAATAGTGACACAACAGTGGTGATACCGGCAATCAGAACCAACCAGAACCAACCTGCACTTATTGCAGCTCCAAAAATATAGAGCTTTGCGATAAATCCGGCCGTGGGTGGAAAACCGGTTAATGCCACGAGAAAAACGGTCATAGACACACCCATCAACGGAGCGCGGTGCCCCAGCCCTTTGTACTTCTCAATTGATTCTGTACCCGTTTGGTTTGAGAAAAGCATTGCCACATAAAATGCTCCCAGGTTCATAAACAGGTAAACAAACACATAAATCATTATAGCTGATAAGCCTTCGTTGGTTAAGATGACGAAACCCATCATGATGTACCCGGCATGAGCAATACTGGAATAAGCCAGCATCCGCTTAATATTATCCTGCCGTAGTGCAGTCAGATTACCAACAACCATTGCCAAGGCTGCCAAAACAGCCAGAATAACATTCCAATTCAAGACGTCTAACATACTCCAGATGGCACCGTCACCGGCCACACTCAAATCAGAGAATGAAATCCGGAAGAAGCGGATTGTCATAGCCAGAGCTGCAATTTTGGAGGCTACGGATAAATACGCTGTAATTGTTATTGGAGCACCTTCATATACATCCGGTGCCCAAAAGTGAAACGGTACCAGGGCAAGCTTGAAGCCAAGCCCTGCAATAATCATAATTATTGAAATCGTCAGCAAAAGAGGTTGATTCAAATCACCGGCCAAAGCCATATTGACTGCATAAATATCTGTTGCGCCGGTCAGTCCAACAAGAAGTGAAATACCATAGATCATAATCCCCGAGGCAACTGCACCATAGATGATATACTTCATGGATGCTTCGGAGGATTTATCCGATTTTTTAGTAAACCCAACCAGTACATAAGAACTGATACTGGTCATCTCAAAAGCCAGGTACATCAACAGTAGATTTGTTGAACTTACCATCAGAAACATGCCCAATATCATTCCGGCCATCAGCATGTAGTATTCACTGATCCGGTTTGAATACTCATCCAGCTCACGGGATTTCATTGAAAAAAGGATTACAAACAGAGTAGCCAGAGTTAGTAATAACTTGAAATAGAGTGCAAATGGATCAACCGCAATCATATCATAGAAAACGGAGTTATTCCAACCCGTCTGAACCAGTAAGAGTACTGCGGTAACTACCATACCGCCAAACAGAATTGCCCCACCGGTATGCCCTTTTCGTTTCACAAACAGATCTGCTACAATAATCCCGCAAAGAGTCACCACAATTGCAATCTCCGGGTAGAAATGAATGATGCTATTTAAAATATTGTCAACCATGTTCAAGAATCTCTTCTAAGTTAGTTGCCTTAAACGGCTTTTAATTTTTTGTGATGACAAAATTGTTAAACTCCTTGGGTCACTAATTCCACAAGGTGACTGAGTGATGCATTCATCAATTC